>JAHJRX010000021.1 GCA_018830565.1 bacterium
AGGAGTAATGAATGGGGATTATTATTGTCTGCTTTTTTCGATAAAGTGCTGGAAGAGTCCTACAATTTTTATTTCTTACTTCTTAATTAAAAACTGACCTAAAATACATCCTATGGTATCAAAAATTAAATCTCCTGGATCACATTTTCTGCCATGAACAAATGATTGATGGAATTCATCAGAGACTCCATAAATAACTCCAATCAAAACAGCTAAAATACTTACGTATTTAAAGGAAGAAGAACTTAAAGCTTTCTTTAGTAACAAACTTAAGATCATGTATTCAACTAGATGAATTATCTTATCGCTAAAAGGAAAAATAAGAGGAATATCTTTACCTGGAATTGAAGATAAAAAGAATATGATTACCATGTAAGTAAAAGTTACTAACCACCAAATTTTTTGACTCTTCATCATTTTTGATTCAAGCTTAAAGTAAATCAGGTGAAATATAATCACCAAATTTTTCTTTAGCTTTGATTAGTCTTTCCCTTTGCTCTTCTGCCACTAAATGCACAGTTTGAGGTGAATTAAGGACTTGAGTTTCATAAATCTTCTTTATACGATCAAGCTTAGCTAAATTCTCTGGAATTCTTACTGTAAATTGCTCCTTATATTCATTCCAGGTATAGTTTTTAGAAAGTACCTCTTGGAACAGTCTTTTTAAGTCTTCATATTTAGGTATTCCACCTGTTGGAGTTTCAATAATATCAACCTCATTGTGAATTCGTAGGACCATCCATTTATACCAGACTTTTTTATCTGTCTTTTCATTTAAAAACTGACCCTCTTTATTCTTTAAAAAGTAGTTCACTGAAAATATCTTAGGGGGATTATTTAAATCTTTTTCAAAATCTAGACTAATTTGGATATATTTTCCTATGGGTATAGATAGAAAATCTAAATTAGACATAGGATTAAACTCTCTTATCCCTTCTTTTCCTAATGTAGCGGCGGTGGTTTCAGATTCAAGAAAAGCACCTTTAGTAACTATTCCATGAACCCAGTTAAAGGACTCTTCCACCGGCACGCAGGTATCTGAATCTCTGCCTCCATAAACTATTCCTTCCAGTAAGACTCCATCTGGATGATCGAGTTTAGGATCTACATTATCTAATATCTTTAGACCAAGAGTGAACCGAGCATTAGGATGAGAACAAGGTATCTCCTTTCCATTTTTATCTTTCTTTCCTATCCACCAATTGCCTGAATGGTTATCTCCAGAGGCAGGAATTTCTCCATCTTTTCCAATCCAATGGACGGCTTTAGCTTCAGTCATCAGAACATTAGAAAATATAACTTCTCCTGGATTGTTCAGGGCTTTCCACTGCCAAGGATCGTCCTTAGAATTAACTCCTTGAATAATACCAAACATTCCCTTTTCTACATTCACGGCCCTAATCCTTCCGTCTTTCTTTCTAAAATAAGCAATATCATCACCCACAATAGATTCTCCATCTAACATCGCTGTAGAAGTCTTTCCACATAAAGAAGGAAATGCTCCTGCCAGATAAGTAACTCTACCTTTATCTCCATGGATACCCATAAGAAGCATATGTTCTGTTAACCAACCTTCTCCTGAACCTTTGTTTATGGCTAACCGCATTGCTAATTTTTTAAGCCCAATAGAATTTCCTCCATACTGAGTATTAGCACTATATACAGTCTCACCATTTAGATCGATATATATTCTTCGTTTTTCAAGATTCTTAGAAGTCTTTCTTTCGTCAAGCTCACCTTGAGAGTGGATAAATTTAAAGAAGTTTGCCTTGGAACCTTCTTTTACAAACTCTTTGTATCCTGGTCGATAGAGAAGAGTTTCGTTATGAACTACATAACTTGAGTCTGTAAGTTGAACACAAAGGGTAGAAAACTCTGAATTAACAGGTCCTAAACAAAAGAAACAGATATATAAGTTTTTACCTTTCATAGTATCTTTGAGAATCTCATGAATCTCTTTTAATCCTTCATCTCTATCTTTAGTTAAGATTGATGGATCAAGCTTAACTTCATTAGGAATAAGAATTCTTGTATTTTCTTTATCTCTTCCTTGGTCATCATAACTATCGAAGTGAATAGTGTGACCTTCTATAGCTAATTTAGTCTCTTCGCCATCTTTTATGGTTTTTTCTCTGATATAATTAATATCTTTGGGCGAATCATCACAAACAAAGACCTTATCGGGATTACTTAACTGGATATACTTAATTACAAACTGGCAAAGCTTAAGATTATCAATTTTTTTAATCTTTTGATAATTTTCTTCGTCCATGTGATCCTTTAATGAATCAATTACCTCATTCATACTTCTTTTCCTCCTCGTGTAATGTAATATATAAATGTAATATCTAGTGGTTATTAACAAAAATTAGACTGAGGAAATAATACTGGAGGTGGACCCATTTGTCAAGACAATTTTTTAATGATTCATCATCTTTCAACACCTTACAACAATTACTTCACAATAATTACGAAAGAACCTAAATTTTCATTAATAAGTGCTATACGACATGAATCATCTTTCTTCTTGACAAAAACTTCAAGTATGCTAACTTTGTCTTTATGAAAATATTCCAGCGGTACTTTATTTTAGAATATCTATCTTCTTTCTTGGTAGGTCTTTTCATCTTTACTTTTATCTTTATTATGGATAAAATTTTTATCTTAAGCGAGCTCTTGGTGACTAAGGGTATCTCTATTGCGGATATCATCAGGCTTTTTACTTACTATCTTCCGGCTACTTTTGCCATTACTATTCCGATGGGGGTTTTATTAGCTACTTTAATAGTCTGGGGAAAACTTTCGGCCAATAATGAGATAGTGGCTATCAAAGCCGCGGGTATTTCTTTAAACTCCTTAGTATTTTTAGCTATCTTCTTAGGTCTTTTTTTCTTTTTTGTAAATACTATCTTAAATGATACTCTTTTGCCTTTCGCTAATCAAGCTTATAAAGATTTATACTACCAGATAGCTCAAAAAAAGCCTAATGTTTCTATTGAAGAACAAGTCTTTACTGAAATGGCCAATAAAGAAATTTATGTCCATAAATTAGATAATAAAAATAATCTCATGGAGGGTATCTACCTTTACGAAAAGATCAGAGAAGAAGATGGAGATATATTGCTTCGATATATCTTTGCTAAAAAAGGGTATTGGAAGAAAAGCATCAAAGACCAAGATAAAGTCCTAATATTAGAAGATGGCAGCATTCATCAAACCTTAGAAAAAGATCAGGAAAAATATTATGTGCTGAAGTTTAATACTCATGAAATTATTTTTAATCTTCAAGAAGGAGCTTCTTTTATGCAACCCTGCAAAAGTCTTAGAGAAATGACCTCCAAAGAGTTAAAAGAAAAGATTAAAGAATATCAAGAAAAGAATTTAGAGGTAAGTTTATTTTTAATAGAGTTGCATAAAAAGATCTCCATTCCTTTTGCTTGCCTTGTCTTTACCTTAGTTGGAACTCCTTTGGGTTTGTTGACTAAAAAAGGAGGAAAATCCATTGGCTTAGGACTCAGTATCTTAGTTATCTTCAGCTACTATCTATTCTTAATTTTGGGAGAAACATTAGGCAATAAAGGATTAATCTCTCCTTTTTTTTCGATGTGGCTACCTAATATTATCATAGGAACAGTAGGTATATTTTTGTGTCTTTTTACTATAAAACGTTAAGATAAACTTTAAGTAGAGAAGAATGATAAAGATACTCGATAAATATTTAATTGTTAATTTTTTAAGACCATTTTTCTATAGCCTGATAGCTTTTACCGGTATTATGCTGGTTACTAATGTCTTTGAAACCATAGATGCTCTTATCTCCTCCCAGGTAAGTCTTACTTATTCTTGTCAATACTTTCTTCTAAAAATACCTCAAATTATAACTTTAATTCTACCGATCTCTATATTGTTAGCAACCTTATTTTCTTTAAGCAAGCTTTCTTATCAAAATGAGATTACCGCTATGAAAGCCAATGGTCTTAATATCTATAGAATCTTTACTCCTATCTTGATACTTGCTTTCTTCCTCAGTATTTTAAGTTTTTTTTGGAATGAAACTATGGTGGTTAAAGCTAATCAGATAGTTAACTTTATTAAACAAACTCAAATAAAAAAGATAGATGTTAGCCAAGACGAAGCTTATCATATTTCTTTATATCTTTCTGGGGGAAGATTTTTAAGGTCAAGTTATCTTAATAAGAATAAAGGTCTGATGGAGGACATTCATCTTCTTGATTATACACCGCAAAATTTTTTAAAGGTACGCCTTGATGCCAAATACGCCAAATGGAATGGAAAAAATTGGATTTCCGGCCAGGGGGTAAAGAGAAGATTTAATTCTTCAGGAGAGATAGTCTCTGCATATCAATTTAAAGAAGAGATTCTTCCTCTGACTAAGTCTCCCGATGATATTTTAGAGATAATTTTTTTTGAGAAAAAAGAACCAGAGGAGATAAGTTTCTTTTCTTTGCTAAGATACATTACCATTTTAAGGAAATGTGGAAGTAAAGTGACTAACTATTTGGTAGAATTTCATATGAAAGTTTCTTTTCCAATGATAAACTTTATGATGGTCTTAATTGGTGCCCCTTTAGCCTTATTTACCACTTTAAAAGGTCGGAGTATTGCTGAATTTGGGATAAGTATCTTTATTGGTTTTATTTATTGGGGAACAATGGCTATTGGCAGGTCTTTAGGAAGAAGTGAAATGTTATCTCCATTTTTATCTGCTTGGTTAGCCAACCTTATTTTTGGTTTTTTAGGAATCTATCTTTTGGTAAAAGTTAAAAAATAAGAAAAAAGATAAGATAAAGGAGTTGAGGAAAAAAGTTGCCCAAGAAGAAAGTAAGCCAAGATTCAAGAAGAGAAAAAAAGGGGATTACTATCAATAAAGGCACGATTATTTTTACCTTAGTTTTAGTTATCTTTGTTTATTTTATGGTAAGTGGTTTTTTGAGTTATTTTAAGACAAGGCAGCAAGTATCAAGATTAGAAGAAGAAATAGAGGAAACAAGAGAAAAGAATAAAGAATTAAATAAAGAAATTAAGAGATTAGAAAATGATTTAAATTACATAGAAGAACAAGCCCGAGGATTAGGGATGATTAAAGAAGGAGAGAAGATTATAGAGTTTGCTCCTCTGGAAGGAGATAAAGAATAATTGGTCCTTTCTTAAACATGGTTACCATGTTTATACTAAGTTGCAATCAAAGGTATAATAACAATCCGGTATGAATATGAAAAACAGTTAAATCCGAATACCAAAATCCGAAACTCGAAACAAATCCGAATACCAAAATTCAAAATCCAAAACAATAAGATATTTGAGATATTTGGTAGCTTGCAACATTTTATTTCTGATTGCAACCTAGTCTCACCATAACTAAGCTATTTTCAGATACCACCTAAAAATTCGGGAATTTAAGCTATAAATGGAGAATGTCTTGAAAAAAAATATAAAATATTTAATGCTCTTTCTTCTGCTTACTCTTAACATTATAGCTTGTGGGAAAGACGAGGCAAAAAAGAAAGAATGGCTGAATATTACTTTTATTGATGTAAAGAATGGAGATAGTGCTTTTATTCAGACATCTGACCATAAAAATATCTTGGTTGATATCGGGGTAGGGAAGAGAGAGGAATTTAATTTTGATGCAGGATTAATAAGAGTCCTACCTTTTTTAAGAAGAGAGAAGGTATCTAAGTTAGATTTGGTGGTGATTACTCATTTTGACTATGATCATTATGGAGGTATTTTTTCTTTATTAGAGGGAATAAAAGTAGAAAAATTGATCTATAATCCTCCAAATAAAGACGTCTTTGGATATAAAAAGTTAATGAGTTTAATAAAAGAAAAGAACATAAAAACTAAAAGTATGTTTAGAGGAGAGATTTTAAATTTTCAACATCTCAAGATATCTACCTTGCATCCTCCCAAAGGGATAAAGTACAGCAAAGAGAACGATTATTCCTTAGTCTATTTATTAGAATGTGGAAAGGTGCGATTCCTTCTTACCGGCGATGTGGAAGAGGAGGCCATAGAAGAACTGGTAAAATTTTATCCTTTGCTTAAAGTTGATCTTTTAAAGATGCCACATCATGGAGAAAAGGTTAGAAATACTATTAATTTTTTAGAGATAGTTAAGCCTAAGATGGTGATAATTTCTACTGGAACAAATAATTTTAATCATCCCCATCAAGATTTAATTGACTATTTCCAAGAAAAGAAGATCTTAGTTTATCGCACTGATTTTTATGGAGATATAAAAGCTATTACTGATGGAGAAAAGATAAAAGTTAAGACTAAACAAGTAGTCTTATGGTAACCTATATTCTTGCTTCTCTCGATCATTTTTACTCTCTCTTTAGGTGGTTTTAGGGAAATAAAAGCACTTCTCCTTTCTACAGTGAGGATGGTTTTTATTAGAATGAAAGCAAGAAATCCTTTCTCGATGGATTGGCAAATGAAGATTGAAGTACTCCTTTGAAGCATTGTAACCTACACCAAGAGCAGTTCGAACAAAGCTCTTACAGCACATTGGACCAACATCATTAGCGATAGTATCAATTGTTCGGGCTACAATATGCATCGTGATGGCAGATTCTCTATCTTTGGAGCAGGCAGCACCCAAAATGACACTGAAGGCAGCACCAATTCCGATAGGGATACCGCAAACACCAGTGAGGGCACAATATGGCGGCATGGATTGTTTTTGCGTTCGCTTCATGGCTTCAATTATCTGTTCATTGGAGATGCCCAATGAACCATCGTTCTTTAACGCTGCCATGAGCGATGCAGTAGCAATAAGGGCATGCTCACAACCCAAAAATGGTATCTTGGGATGGGACATAAGCAGCTCTGCTATGAATAGCGGATCTTTCTCCTTCGTGGCGAGGGATAGGTCATTGATGAGATCAAATGCCCCTTTTCCGTGACACTCGTTGCAGACATAATGCCCTTTAGGACAGTGAACATATCCCATATCTTCTTTACCGCAGTAGTTACACCCAACACTGACTGCGGTCTCTAAATATTCCAAGGAAGTACCACAAACCATACAATTCTCTGCTCTTTTTTCTTCACTGGTTTTACAACATTCTTTACTCATCATATTACCTCCTAAATTTTGTAAGATTCGTAAGATGGTGATAAATTCATTTTAAATTTAAAATTTACAATGAATAATCCACCTTTTATACCTTTTTTGATGCCTCACTATAACTAAGCTATAACTGGTCATCGGCGTCATATTCAAGAATAATGCCTTTTGAAACTTCTTGGCTTTCAGTAAACGACTTAGAAACCAATTTTTTTAATTTAAAGTAATTAAAGTTTACCATATAATAAAGATGTCATGCAACTAATTTTTTCAGAAACTAGGCAGAAACTAGGGAGAAACTAGGGACAAAACTAGGGACAGCGCCTATTTTTTATTGACGAAGAAAAGATTATATGATAAAATTTAATCATTATGGCAAGAATAGCAAGAATTATAATTCCAGATATTCCATATCATCTTACTCAAAGAGGTAATTACCGACAAACAGTTTTTAGAAGTGAAGATGATCGAGAACAGTATTTATTATGGATAAGGGAATATAGTAAAAGATATGGGGTTAAAATATGGGCATATTGTTTGATGGACAATCATGTTCATTTTATAGTTGTGCCGGAAGGCTCAGAATCAATAGCAAGGCTGTTTAATCAAGCACACATGCGTTATTCTCAGTATTTCAATAGGAAGATAGGGCAGAGAGGTCATTTATGGCAGGGTCGTTTTTATTCATGCCCTTTGGATGGGGTTCATTTATATACAGCAATACGATACGTAGAAAGGAACCCTGTGCGGACAGGATTAGTGGAAAGAGCAGAGGATTATCCATGGTCAAGTGCATTAAGTCATGTAAAAGGTATTACAGATTCTTTATTATCGAATGATCTCCCCTTGGTAAAAGAGATAGTAGATTGGAAGGGGTATCTTTCTTGTACTGAGGATGAAATTATGATAACGCAAATCCGAAGATGTTCATCAACA
>JAHJRX010000022.1 GCA_018830565.1 bacterium
AGGTGTGATTAAAAAGGCTGAACTAGAATCAAATTAAGTTTCTTTTTAATTCAAACTTTGGGAAAATTCATTAATGTTTCTATGAAAATCGTAGAAATTAGGTTAATCTGTCTTGTAAGTTTTCATAATTAGAATTGCTGGCTTTTATTTCTTGACATCTTTTTGTGGCAATGGTATACAATACTGACATCTATAAACTTATAATCTTAAGGAAAAAAATGTGGCTACTTTAACTAACACCAAGCTAAATTCCCCCAAGAAAGATAATCATCTCCAAAAAGAAGATAGTATTTCCAAATCTTCTCTTAAACTGTCTCCTAATGCTCTAAAAGTCTTGGAGAGAAGATATCTAAAGAAGGATAAACAAGGGAAAGTAGTTGAGACTCCTGAGATGATGTTTAGAAGAGTAGCTCAAAATATTGCTTTAGCTGACTTACTATACGATAAGAAGGCAGAGATAAAAGAGACCGAAGAATCTTTTTATCAAATGATGAGTAATTTAGACTTTATTCCTAATTCACCCACTCTAATGAATGCCGGAGGAAATCTTCAACAATTATCAGCTTGCTTTGTTCTTCCTATTGATGATTCTATGGAAAGTATCTTTGATGCCGTAAAGAGTACTGCTTTAATTCATAAATCTGGCGGCGGAACAGGCTTTTCTTTTTCTCGCCTTCGACCTAAAAATGATGCCGTTCAAACAACTAAAGGTGTCTCAAGTGGGCCTCTATCTTTTATGGCTGTCTTTGATGCTGCTACGGAAGCAGTAAAGCAAGGTGGCACTCGGAGAGGGGCTAATATGGGAATTATCAATGTTGATCATCCTGATGTGATAGACATTATCGTAGCTAAAAATAATCACGATATCTTAACCAATTTTAATATCTCTATTGGAATTACTGAAAAGTTTATGGAAGCAGTAGTTAAGAATGAAAAATATGACTTAATTAATCCTCGGACTAAGGAAAAGGTAAAATCATTAAATGCCCTGAAGGTCTTTAATTTAATCGTCAAGATGGCTTGGAAGAATGGAGAACCTGGCATTATTTTCTTAGATCGTTTAAATAAAGACAATCCTACTCCTAATTTAGGTACCATTGAAAGCACTAATCCTTGTGGCGAGCAACCTCTTTTACCTTATGAAAGTTGCAATTTAGGCTCAATTAATCTCTCCCATATCGTTATGGATAAGAAAATTAACTGGGAAAGATTAAGGCAAATAATAGAGACGGCGGTTCATTTTCTTGATAATGTTATCGATATGAATGAATATCCCTTAGAGAAGATAAAAGAAATGACTTTAGGAAATAGAAAGATAGGTTTAGGAATAATGGGATTTGCGGATCTTCTCATTATGTTAGAGATACCTTATTGTAGTGAAAAAGCTTTACTTTTAGCTGAAGAAATTATGAAGTTTATTACCGAAAAGGCTAAAGAAGTTTCTTGTCGATTAGCTGAAAAGAGAGGAACTTTTCCTAATTTTAAAGATAGTGTTTATAGTGGAGAAGGTTTAAAGCTCAGAAATGCTTTAGTAACTACTATTGCTCCTACGGGAACGATTAGTATTATTGCTAATTGCTCGAGTGCTATTGAACCTATCTTTGCTCTCTCTTACTTGAGAAATGTTATGGATAATACCGAATTAGTGGAGACTAATTATCTCTTTGAAGAGGTAGTTAAAAGAGATAATTTTTATAGCCTTGAACTTATGAAGGAGGTTGCTCAAAAGGGGACCATTCAAGGCCATTCTAAGATTCCAAAACATCTTCAAGAAATCTTTGTTACCGCCCATGATATTTCTCCAGAATGGCATATAAGGATGCAAGCTGCCTTTCAGAAATACACTGATAACGCTGTCTCGAAGACAGTTAACTTTCCTCATCAAGCCAGCGAAGAAGATGTAGCTAAAGTTTACTTTTTAGCTTATCAATTAAACTGCAAAGGGGTAACTATTTATCGTGATGGGAGTAGAAAATTCCAAGTTTTCCATAAAGGAGAAAAAGGAGCAGTTGCCGAAACTCTTTCTCAATACTTGCAACCTCGAACCAGGCCTAATATTACTATGGGCATTACTGAGAAAGCCAAGACCGGCTGTGGAAATTTATATGTAACGGTTAATGGGGACCAAGGAGGTATTTGTGAAATATTTACCAGCACCGGTCGTTACGGGGGGTGCCCTTCTCAGTCTGAAGCTACAGGAAGATTGATTTCCTTAGCCTTACGTTCAGGAATCGATGTTAACTCTTTAGTCGATCAATTAAAAGGGATTCGATGTCTTTCTACTATCCAAAGAAGAGCTAATGAAAAGAATGGTGATAAGATAAGCGCCTTATCTTGTCCAGATGCCATTGGAAAAGCAATCTTGCATTTCCTTGAAAACCAGAAAAAGATGATTACTTTAGAATTTTATCAAGGTAAATCATCTTTTGAAGAAATCTCGATAGGTTTAACTTGTCCTGATTGTGGTGGGGTAATTGAAACAGAGAGTGGTTGTATAGTTTGTCGTCAGTGTGGATATTCTAAGTGTGGATAACTTTACCGAGGAGTGAGAAAGATGAGCATAAAATCCGATGCTTGGATTAAGAAGATGGCTTTAAAGGAGGAAATGAGACGAAGTCTGCCAAAGGTCTTATCTTGATAAGAAAGGCAAATATCAAGCTTCGCAAGCTATTACTTTAGCTAAAATTTAATTATTTTTAAAAAAAAGGAGTTTTTATGTCTATCAAACCAAAAAATAAGATTTACCTGATTGATGTTACTAATCGAGATGGGGTTCAAACTGCCCGCTTGGGATTAGCCAAGTTAGAAAAGACATTAGTTAATCTTTACTTAAATGAGATGGGTATCCATCAGTCAGAAATGGGTTTTCCGGCTACTTCTCACGAGCAAGACTATATTAATGCTAACTTAGAGTTAGTTGAAATGGGAATCCTGAAGCCCATAATTCTTAGTGGCTGGTGTCGAGCTATTACGGAAGATGTAGATAAGGCTTTAAGCTACACCAAGATAAAACATCTAAATCTTTCTATCTCAACTTCCACTCAAATGACCCAGGGTAAATTTGGGGATAGAGTAGTAAGAAGACCGTCTGACGATCCTAACAAACCTAATCTTATCAAGATGATGACTGAGGCATTGAAGAGAGCTAAAGAGGGAGGAATAGAAACGATAGGCATTAATGCTGAGGATGCTTCTCGGACCGACTTAGATTATCTGGTGGAATTTTCACAAGCGGCTAAAGAGAGTGGGGCTAGTAAATTTAGATACTGCGATACTTTAGGCTACGATGATCCTTTTACTACCTATGAAAGGATAAAAGCTTTAGCCTTAGCTATTCAAATACCGATAGAGTTACATTATCATAATGACTTAGGTATGGCGGTGGCTTGCTCTATCGCAGGAGCAAAAGGAGCTATTGATGGAGGCGTAGATGCTTATATCAATACTTGTGTTAATGGTATGGGAGAGCGAGCTGGAAATGCTGATTTAGTCTCTATCATCTTAGCTCTTAAAAAATCAAGTGGATTTGAAAACAAGTATATTTTAGATGAAAGAGTAAAATTGAGTTGTGCTTGGAAGGTAGCCCAATATGCTTCCTTAGCCTTTGGAGTAATTATTCCTCCTAATCAACCAGCAGTAGGGTCAAATGCTTTTGCTCATGAATCAGGAATTCATGCTGATGGAGCTTTAAAAAACCGTCGTAATTATGAATTATATGATTTTGAAGAGCTGGGCAGAGGAGCTCCAGAGATTATTGAGACCGGCAGAAATATTACGGTAGGAGAGTATAGTGGTATAAAAGGATTTCGTAATGTTTATGAAAAGTTAGAGATTGAGTTTAAAGACGAAAAAGAAGCTCATAAAATTTTAGAGTTAGTTCGTTATGCTAATGTTCATACTCAAAAACCTCTGACTGATTCTGAACTGCTCTTTATTTATAAATATCCTGAAATTACTAAAAAAATAATGACTGTAACCATTAGAGTTTAAAGAAGGAAAGACTTTTTACTTTAAGAAAATGAGGAGAAATCACATTTAAAGATTAAATTTTTCTTTAAAGGAGCAACCATGATTAATGATATTAAAGTTAAGGAAGTAATGACCAGAGGAGTAATCTCCATTCCTGAAGAATCTTTAGTTAAAGATGCCGTAGAAATCTTAGCTGATTCTTATGTCAGTGCTTTGGTGGTAACTTCAAAAGATGGCGAACTAAGAGCCGTCTTATCTGAAGTTGATATCATCAGGATTTATGATCAAGATTTAAGCCTGATCAAAGTAAAAGAAGTGATGAGCGCCCCCGTGATCACTATTGATAAAGAAGAAGGTTTAGATGTTGCTTGTCGTCTCATGAAGGAAAAGAATATTCACCGTTTAATAGTAAAACAAGATATTCTTTATCAAGAGACTAACGAAATAAAACACTATCCTTGTGGAATATTATCTACCTCAGATATTATCCATACATTAGCTTCTTTGTACTCCTAATTCAAGAGAGATAGATGAAAGCAGAAGAAAGACAAAAGATTTTAAATATCATAGAAAGATCCAAGGAAAAAGGTTCTTTAATTCCTGTTCTTCAAGAAGCTCAGGAGGTAATGGGGTATTTATCAGAAGAAGTATTAAGCCTTATTGCCCTTGGCTTAAAGATTCCACCTTCCAAGGTTTATGGTGTCGTCACCTTTTATTCCCAGTTCTTTTTGACCCCGCACGGCAAATATATCGTCAAAGCCTGCCGGGGAACGGCCTGCCATGTCCAGGGGGCAAAAAAGATAATTTCAACTATTGAAAATAGCCTCAATCTTAAAGAAGGCAAGACATCTTCTGACCTTAAATTTACCTTTGAAACCGTTGCCTGTCTTGGTGCTTGTGCCTTATCCCCGGTAATAATGATTAACAAGGATTACTTTGGTAAGATGACACCTAAAAAGATTGCTACTATCTTAAGGCAATATTAAGAAGGGTAGATGGGTAAAATCACCCATCGTAGAGGGAAAGATTGCCATGGCAAATTTAATTCAAGGCACTGCCTCCTATGTTTGTAGTAACCACAGATTCTACAAGAGGTAAAGAATGAACGATAAAACTATGAGGAATAAGATTTCCATTGAAAGAATTAAAGAAATATTGGTGAACCATAAAAAAGATATCAAGGAAAAATATAGCGTAAAAGAGATTGGTATTTTCGGTTCTTATGTAAGAGGAGAAGAAAAACAAAAAAGCGACCTTGATGTGCTTGTAGAATTTGGAGGTTCTATAGATTTCTTCCTTTTTCTTGAATTAGAAGAATATTTGTCAGACCTAATAGGTGTAAAGGTTGATCTTGTGATGAAAAAGGTACTTAAACCTAGAATAGGTAGGCACATATTAGAGGAAGTGGTCTATGTCTAAGAAGAAAAGAACATATGTGGATTATATTAACGATATAATAAATGAAATAGAGAAAATAGAAAGATTTACCAAAGGTCTTTCCCTTGATGAATTTATTAATGATGAAAAAACGGTTTATGCAGTAATCCGATGCTTTGAAATTATAGGAGAGGCAGTTAAAAATATACCGGGGGAAATAAAAGAGAAATTCCCTGAAATTCCATGGAAAAGAATGGCTGGAATGAGGGATAAATTAATCCACGAATATTTTGGAGTTGATTCTGATACTTTATGGGAAACCATTAAATTAAGAGTTCCTGATGTAAAGATTTCAATAGAGAAAATATTGAAGGAGTTAGAAGAATGAGATTAAAATCCGTTGAAGAATTGAATCAATATCGAGAGTCACTCAATAAATCTAAAGACCCTGACAAACTCTGCATCACTATTTGTGCTGGGACAGGATGTATTGCCTTTGGCGCAGAAGGAGTAATAAATGCCTTTATTGAAGGGATTAAGAAACATAATCTGACCGATAAGGTAAAAATAAAGCGGGCTGGCTGCCGCGGTTTTTGTGAGAAGGGACCTGTGGTAGTCATATTACCTAAAGGAATATTCTATCAAAGGGTGGCTATTGAAGATGTCCATGAGATTATCTCTCGCACTATTCTAAACGGTGAAATCATTGAGCGACTTCTCTACGAAGACCCGGTATTGGGCAAAAAGATTATCCATGAGCATGAAGTGCCTTTTTATGCCAGGCAAAAAAGGATAGTTCTGGCTGATAATGGACGGATTGACCCGGCTAAAATTGAGGATTATATTGAGCGTGGTGGTTATTCTGCCTTGAGTAAGGTGCTTAGTTCTATGACCCCTGAGGAAGTAATCGAGGATGTTAAAAAATCGGGTTTGTGTGGTAGGGGTGGTGGCGGTTTTCCTACAGGCTTAAAATGGGAATTTTGCAGAAAGGCGATAGGGAATCCCAAATATCTTATCTGCAATGCCGATGAAGGCGACCCGGGAGTCTTTATGGACCGCAGTCTTCTTGAAGGTAATCCTCATTTAGTTATGGAGGGTATGCTCATAGCCGCTTATGCCATTGGCACATCAGAGGGATATGTCTATGTGAGAGCAGAATACCCTTTGGCTGTCAAGCACATTAAAATAGCTATCCAACAAGCAAAAGAGCTTGGTTTGTCAGGAGATAATATCCTTGGAACGGATTTTAGTTTTCATCTGAAGATTAAGGAAGGGGCAGGGGCTTTTGTCTGTGGTGAAGAGACCGCCTTAATTGCCTCTATTGAGGGTAAACGCGGTATGCCAAAACCAAGACCGCCTTTTCCTGCTCAATCCGGACTCTTTGGTAAACCAAGCAATATCAATAATGTGGAAACCTTCGCTAATATCCGTAGTATTATTTTAGATGGCGGTGAAGAGTACGCTAAAATTGGTACTGAGAAGTCTAAGGGGACAAAAATTTTTGTCTTAGCCGGCAAGATAAATAATACCGGGTTAGTAGAGGTGCCTATGGGAACTACCTTGCGAGAGGTAATCTTCGGAATTGGCGGCGGTATTCCCAAAGGCAGAAAGTTTAAGGCGGTGCAATTAGGGGGTCCTTCCGGCGGTTACCTGACAAATCAACACCTTGATTTGCAAATAGATTATGATACCTTAATTGCCGCCGGCGCGATGATAGGTTCCGGCGGTATGATTATTATGGATGAAACTGATTGTATAGTGGAAAGTGCCGGTTTCATCTTAGAATTCGTCCAGAGTGAATCCTGTGGGAAATGCACGACCTGCCGTATCGGCACAAAAAGAATGCTGGAAATACTGACCAGAATTACACAAGGAAAAGGAAAGGAAGAGGATATAGGCATCTTGATAAGAATGAGCAAGATTATCAAAGACACATCCCTATGTGGTTTAGGCCAGACAGCTCCTAATCCAGTCCTTTCTACCCTTGAAAATTTCCGTGATGAGTATGAAGAGCATATCAAAGAGAAAAAGTGTTATGCCCATGTGTGTGATGAACTTTATACCGCACCGTGCTCAGATACCTGTCCGGTAAATATTGAGGTGCACGGTTATGTTGCCTTGATTGCCCAGGAGAAATTTGAAGAGGCATTGACGTTAATCAAGGAACGCAATCCATTTCCTTCTATTTGTGGTCGGGTCTGCCATCGTCCCTGTGAAACCAGATGCAAACGGGCAGAAATTGACGAACCAGTAGCTTTGCGTGGACTGAAACGATTTGTCGCTGACCTTGAGGTAAGGTTAGAAAGTAGAGGACTTAAACCTAATGTCAAATTCCGGCGAGCAGAAAGGGTAGCGATTATTGGTGCAGGACCTGCGGGACTGGCTTGTGCCTGTTATCTGGCACGAAAGGGATACCAGATAACTATATTTGAGGCATTAGAAACACCAGGTGGTATGCTGGCGGTCGGAATCCCTAATTATCGGATGCCAAAGAAAATACTTAAGTTGGAGATAGATAATATCCTTGACCTGGGAGTAGAGATAAAAACAAATATAGAGGTTGGTAAGGATATTAAGTTTGACGACATAGTTAAGGAGTACAATGCTGTTTTTGTGAGTACCGGATCTGGTATGAGCAAAAAAATAGGGATTGAAGGAGAGGAGACAAAGGGGGTAATCCACGCCCTGGATTTCCTTCGTAATGTCAACCTCGGCAATCAGATTGAGATAGGAAAAAAGGTAGCCGTGATTGGTGGAAGTAATGGGGCGATTGATTCTGCCAGAACAGCTATCAGATTTTCTGCCTCTGATGTTATTTTACTCTATAGCCATTCAAAGGAGGAGATAACAGCTGACCCTGAAGAAATTGAAGCCGCAGAGCATGAAGGGGTAAAGATAAAAACATTAATTACACCAAAGAAAATTCTGAGCGAAAATGGCCGTGTAGTAGCTATTGAATGTATCGGGATGCAGCTGACAGAATTCTTTGATAAGACAGGAAGAAGAATCATTGAGCCGATTAAAGGCTCAGAACTTATATTAGAGGTTGATATGGTTATATTAGCCACAGGCAGGGATGTAGCCACTGGTTTCTTGAAAGACAAGATAGAGCTAACAAATTCAGGAATGATAAAGGTAGATAAGCAGACCAGGGTAACTAACCTGCCACAAGTATTTGCTGGTGGTGATGTTGTTACTGGCCCGGCGACAGTAATTGGGGCCATAGACTCTGGAAGTAAAGCAGGGGTTGCCATTGACAAATACCTGAATGATGGTCAAGTAAGTAAAGATGTTGTCATTGAAGCAAGAAGACCATTGTTGATTGAAGAGAGGAAGGAAAAAACGCCAATAAAGGCAAAGAAACAGAGGCCTATTATGCGTACCCTGGAAAAGGAGGAGAGGGTGAAGGGGTTTGAAGAGGTGGAGTTAGGCTTTACCCGCGAGATGGCTGTCAATGAAGCCAAAAGATGCATTAGATGTCATAAAAAGGAGTGAATTTTATGGGTGAAGTAATTGTTGAGGTTGAGTTAGAAAATTTTGGTGATAGATATACCTTTAAAAGAGGGTTTATCAAAGAACAGGAGATTCGAAGTCTGAAATGTAAAGCCCTTGTCGATACAGGGGCAATAATGGTTATGTTACCTCAGGACATGGTAGAAGAACTAGGGTTGGAATCAACAAGAAAAGTAATAGTTACCTATGCCAATGAACAAAAGGAGGAAAGAGATATAGCTGGAGGGTTGACTTTAAAAATAGGGAAAAGGGCAATGGATACAGACTGCATTGTTGGTCCCCCAGGCAGTGAACCTTTGGTGGGGCAAATTGTCCTTGAGGAATTGGACTTAATCGTTGATTGCAATAAGAAAACTCTCTCTCCGCGTCCCGAATCACCTTACTTACCATTACTAAAGCTTAAATAAAACTTAAAAAGATTATGAACCCTAATCTCAGGAATGGGAACTTGCAATTGATGGAATAAAAACAGTTGAAAAGAAACTGAAGGAGTTCTCTTGGCATATATAAGGATTGTGGAGGTTAAATTTTTGGGGAACAATTCAAAAAGGATGAGAAAATTATGGATACAAAACTTAAGGGCTTATCCGGATTAAAGAGATTGGTTGACTTTATAACTACCGAATATAAACCTGAGAGGATAATCTTATTTGGTTCTTATGGAAGTGAGACAGAGAAAAGATACTCAGATATAGATTTGCTAATCATAAAAAAGACATCTAAACGGTTTGTAGATAGGGTAGTAGAGGTAATGCAGAACATAAGAAGAGAGTTTGGGATTAAATATCCAGTTGAACCCCTTGTTTATACCCCGGAGGAATGGGAAGCGGCAAAAGTAATAAACAGTATTTTCATTCGAACAATTTTATCAAAAGGAATTGTCTTGTATGGGAAAGAATAAGGTAGCGGCAAGTCTCTGGCTTAAAAAGGCAAAGGATGACCTTGCTTTTGCAGCCGGCGCCCATTCATTCTTTATTAGTAAGAGTGAGCAAAAATTTATCCCTATCCTTATTGATGCCCTAAATAAATATGGAAACGAGGA
Source organism: bacterium (assembly GCA_018830565.1). NCBI lineage: Bacteria > bacterium. The sequence continues at coordinate 9,902 of JAHJRX010000022.1, forward strand.
AATGGCTACGGATTTCTTAAATTGTGGGAATAGTCAATTAGAAAAGGCTGGACACATCTGGGCAAAGGAATATGGTTATACGATTATTAGTCAAGGGTATGGCAATGGCCCTCAATGGGGAAGTAAAAACAGATGATTACCCATGAGCAAATAGAGGAGATTACAGGAAGAATAAGGGATAATTATAAGCCGGAAAAGATTATTCTCTTTGGTTCTTATGCCGATGGACATCCTACAGAAGATAGTGATCTGGATATATTGGTTGTAAAAAATAGTCTGCTGCCAAGGTATAAAAGAGCAAGGGAGGTTAGAAGATATCTGTGGGGAATTACCGATATTCCCAAAGATATACTTGTCTACACACAAAAAGAGATTGATGATTGGAAAGAAGTAAAGGAAGCATTTATTACGGATGTGATTAAAAAGGGTAAGGTTTTATATGAAAACAAAGAGAGATCTAATAAACAACTGGATTGATAAGGCAGAAAAAGATTTACGCAGACTGAAGAACAAAAAGATGACCTTGTACTGATAACAACTTTTAATATTAATGTCCGATATCCAGATTATAAACACGAATTTTATCAGAAATGTACAAAGGAGTATACAGAAACCAATATTAGTAAAATAAAGGAGCTGCGACTATGGCTCAAGAAACAAATTCTGGAATGATCAGGAAAACTATTATTAAATATCTTAATCTCCTTGAGGAAAATAATATCTCGTTTGAGGATGTTTATCTCAGCAATTCTCATTATGAAAATTTCTTTTTATTCTAATTGAGTCAAAACGATATAAATCTCCCCTAACCCCTCTTTGTTAAAGAGGGGAATTGTAAAAGAAAGATGTGAGTTGAATAAGGAGATTCTTTTTTACTTCCCCCTTTTCCAAAGGGGGACAGGAGGGGGATTTGAAAATGCCGATGAAAGGGCGATCCAGCAATTCTAATTATAGTAGTTATTAACGAAAACCGGACATAGGAAATAATAAGGAGCAATTTAATGATTGAATTAACTATTGATGGAAAAACAGTTACCGTAGAGGAAAGCGCAACTATCCTGCAAGCGGCTAAATCTGTTGGGATTAAGATTCCCCATTTGTGTTATCATAAAAGCCTTTTACCAACAAGCAGCTGTCGGTTATGCGTGGTAGAGGTAGAAGGGGCAAGGACGTTAGTTGCTTCTTGTTCTTATCCGGTGAGCGCCGGAATGAAGGTGAAGACAGCAACCGAACGAGTGCTTAATGCCCGACGATTAATTTTAGACCTGCTCTTATCTAATCACCCAACAGATTGTCTTACCTGCGAGAAGAATGGTGTCTGTAAGCTCCAAAAATATGCCTATGAATTAGGGATAACTACGACCAACTTTAAAGGAGAAAAGACTCAATATCTAATTGATACCTCCAACCCGTTTATGGAGCGGGATTATAACAAATGTATCCTTTGTGGTCGTTGTGTAGCTACTTGCGAAGAACAAGGAAAAAATGCTATTGATTACCTTCATCGAGGTTTTTCTACTAAAATAGGTACTTATTTTGATAAATCTCTAAAAGATACAAGTTGTGCTTTTTGTGGTAATTGTGTTTCTGTTTGTCCTACCGGCGCTCTTTTGGAAAAGATGGCCTTGGGAAGAGGACGAAGTTGGGAATTCCAAAAGACAGTAACTATTTGTCCTTATTGCGGTTGTGGTTGTTCTTTGGTCTTAAATACTAAAGATAACCAGATTATTAAAGTTACTTCTTTTGAAGATGAAAGTGTCAATAATGGTAATTTGTGTGTTAAAGGTAAGTTTGGTCTTGATTTTGTAAATCATCCCGACCGTTTAACTTCTCCTCTGATAAAAGATAAGACTACCGGTGAATTTAAAAAAGTTAGTTGGGAAGAAGCCATCTCTATTATATCCTTAAAATTTAAGGATATAATAGAGAAATATGGCTCCGATAGCTTGGCGGGAATGGCTTCTGCTAAATGTACCAATGAAGAAAATTATCTCTTTCAAAAGTTTATCAGGGCAGTGGTTGGTACTAATAATGTTGACAATTGCGCCCGCTTATGTCATGCTCCAAGTGTGGTTGGCTTAGCAGCTTCTTTTGGAAGTGGAGCGATGACTAATTCTATTTCTGAAATTAAAGACACCGATTGTATCTTAATTATTGGCTCTAACCCTACAGAAAATCATCCTATTATCGGGGTGGAGATAAAGAAAGCGGTAAGAAACAAGGCTAAATTAATAGTTATTGATCCCCGCCTAATTGAGTTGGCAGAAATAGCTGACCTTCACTTAAAACATCTACCTGGTAGCGATGTTGCTTTAATTAATGGCCTATTAAAGATAATTATCGATGAAGATCTTTATGATCAAGAGTTTATTGAGACTCGCTGTGAAGATTTTGATCTTCTTAAAGAAGTAGTTTCTAAATACACTAAAGATTATGTCAAAGAGATTACCGGCGTAAATGGAGAAGACCTTACTAAAGCAGCTAAAATCTACGCTCAGTCTAAAAAAGCTACGATTATCTATGCCATGGGTATTACTCAACATACTACCGGCACCGACAATGTTTTATCCTTAGCTAATTTAGCTATGCTCACAGGAAATGTGGGCAAAGAATCAACCGGGGTAAATCCTTTAAGAGGCCAAAATAATGTTCAAGGAGCATGTGATGTAGGAGCCTTACCTGCTTTTTATCCTGGCTATCAAAGAGTTACTGACGAAAAGATAAAAGATAAGTTCGAGAAAGCATGGCAGGTTTCCTTAAGTGATAAAGTTGGTTTAACTATCCCGGAGATGCTCAAAGAAGCAAGTTTAAAAAATTTGAAGGCAATGTATATTATGGGTGAAAATCCAATGATTTCAGACCCAGACATAAATTATGTAGAAAGAGCTTTAAATTCTTTGGAATTTTTAGTCGTCCAAGATATCTTTCTTACCGAGACGGCAAGGTTAGCTGATGTGATTCTTCCGGGAGTAAGTTTTGCCGAAAAGGAAGGAACTTTTACTAATACAGAAAGAAGAGTCCAAAGAGTTCGTCAGGCTATTAACCCAGTAGGTAGTAGCTGGCTTGATGGAAAGATTATTAGTCAAATTTCTAAAGCTATGGGCTATGCTATGGATTATCGAGAGGCTAAAGAGATATTTGAAGAGATAAGACAATTAGTTCCTGCTTACGTTGGTATTACTTATGAAAGAATTGATCACTTTGGTCTTCAATGGCCATGCAAGAGTCTAAATGATTTAGGGACTAAGTATCTCCATAAAGAGAATTTTGTTCGGGGAAAAGGTAAATTTCATGCGGTAGAATATCTTCCTCCCTATGAATGGCCAGATGATGAATATCCTTTTATCTTGACTACAGGCAGAATATACTACCACTTCCATACGGGTTCTATGAGTAGAAGGTCTAAGGGCTTAAATGAGATATGCTCTGAGGGTTTTATAGAGGTAAGTCTAAGAGTTAGTCAAGATTTAAACTTACAGGAAGATGATAGAGTAAAGATAAGCTCAAGAAGAGGAGAGATAATTACTAAGGTCAAGATAAAAGAAGGTCTTTTGGAAAAGGTTGTCTTTATGCCTTTTCATTTTGCTGAAAGCGCCGCTAATATCTTAACTAATCATGCTCTTGATCCTAAATCAAAAATTTCAGAATTAAAAGTAGCGGCAGTAAAAATAGAAAAGTATAAACTTTTATAAAAAAATTATTAAAAGAAGGAGGTTCAATGTTAGAAAATGTTTCTATTTGCCAAGCAAGTTTAACTATCTTGGAAAAAGCCAAAAGAGAGGGAATCGAAACGGTCTTTGACCGTTCAAAGGAGATGAAGATTTGTCCTTTTGGCAGCACCGGTACTTGTTGTAAAAACTGTGCTATGGGTCCTTGTCGAATTAATGTTAAAGGAGAAACAGAAGAAGAGCAGGAACACGGAGGTAAAGTAAGTGTTTGTGGAGCAACGGTTGGAACTATTGCAGCTCGTAATTTTTCTCGAATGATAGCGGCAGGCTCTGCTGCTCATAGCGACCATGCCCGGGAAGTAGTTTTAACTTTCATCGCTGCGGCCAAAGGAGAAATTTCTGGATATGAAATTAAAGATGAAGAAAAACTTAAATCAGTAGCTAATGATATCGGTATTGACACCCAAGATAAAGATAAAAATAAGTTAGCTCTTGAAGTAGGTGAAAAGTTATTAGAAGATTTTGGAAGACAAGAAGGAGAACTAAACTTTATAAAAAATAGAGTTCCTAAAAAAAGACAAAAACTCTGGAAGGAGATGGGTGTTACTCCTCGAGGAATTGACCGAGAAATAGTTGAGTTAATGCACCGTACTTCTATTGGCGTAGACCAGGATTATCGAAATCTACTCCGCCAGGGAAGCCGTTGTGCTTTAGCTGATGGCTATGGTGGTTCTATGATTGCCACGGCCTTACAAGATATCATGTTTAAAACTCCAATTCCCATACGAGCTTCTGTAAATTTAGGTGTCTTAAAAGAAGATCAAGTAAATATTATCGTTCATGGGCATGATCCCTTGCTTTCTGAAATGATCGTCCTTGCTTCCCGAGATTCAGAGCTTTTAGATCTAGCTGGTAAGAACGGAGCTACTGGCATAAACATCTCTGGTATTTGTTGCACCTCTAATGAAATCTTAATGCGCCATGGTATTCCAATAGCTGGCAATTTTCTTCAACAAGAATTAGCCTTAATTACTGGGGCGGTAGAAGCTATGGTAGTAGATGTGCAATGTGTATTTCAATCTCTTCCTCGCATTGCTAAATGCTTTCATACAGAAATTATTACCACTAATGAAAGAGCTAAGATGTCGGGTGCTATTCATTTTGAGTTTCATCCTCATAGTGCTTTAAATGTAGCCAAAGACATTATCCGAAGGGCTATTAAGAATTTTCCAAAAAGAGGAAAAGTAAATATTCCTAAGGAAAAGATGGAGTTAATTGCTGGTTTTACCCATGAATCCATTAACTATATGTTAGGAGGAAGCTTTCGGGGTTCTTATAAGCCTTTAAATGATAATATTATTAATGGTCGCATCAGGGGAGTAGTTGGAGTGGTGGGTTGCAATAATCCAAAGACTCCTCACGATTTTTCTCATCTAACTTTAGTAAAAGAATTAATCGCTCACGATGTTTTGGTAGTTCAAACTGGTTGTTCTGCTATAGCCTGTGCTAAAGCAGGATTATTAGTTCCAGAAGCAGCTAAAGAATTTGCTGGAAAAGGTTTGGCAGAAGTATGTGAAACCGTAGGAATACCTCCGGTGCTCCATATGGGATCTTGTGTCGATAATTCACGGATTTTAGAAGCTTGTTCGGCTGTAGTAGCTGAAGGAGGGTTAGGAGACGATTATTCTGATCTACCTATTGCTGGAGCTGCCCCAGAATGGATGAGCGAAAAAGCAATCGCTATTGGTCAATACTTTGTAGCTTCTGGAGCTTTGGTAGTCTTTGGGGTAACTTTTCCTATTACTGGGTCAAAAGCTCTTAGTAACCACTTATTTAATGAATACGAAAAGATAACTGGTGGTAAGTGGAGTTTTGAGCCTGATCCTATCAAGATGGCTCACATAATAATTGACCATATCGACAAAAAACGAGCAGCTTTAGGGATAGATAAAAAACCAGAACGAGTCCTATATGATATGGAAATGCGCCGAGAGTTAAAGTTTTAAAGAAGGGGGTAACATAAGATGTCTAAAATTATTGCTTCTGCTGCTATTCGAGGAGCTCATAAAATTGTAAATTTAGCTGATCAAAGACTAAATGAAGCTTTGGAGAAGTTTGGAAATAATAAGAAGGTTGAATTTCCCAATACTGCTTACTATCTTCCTGTTATTTATGCGATGTTAGGAGTAAAAGTAGAAAAGCTGGCTGATATGATTTTTGTTTTAAACAAGGCTAAAAGCTTACTTTTTGAAGTTCCTTCTCCTGCTTTTCATTTGCCTTACTTAGGACATACCTTAGATGCAGGTATGGCTACCTTATTTGCCGAAGAGATTATTGAAGCTTTGAAGTATTTAGAAGATCCCATACCCTACACGATGACTGTCTCTCCTACCGAAAATAATATCTGGTTAGGAGCAGCTGATGACAAGATTATGAGGGAACGAGGTATAGAATTTGTTGATGGCAGCGCGCCAGGATTTGCTGCTTGCGTAGGCGCTTGTCCTGATAATAAAACAGCCGTAAAATTAGTCCGAGAACTTCAAGAAAAGGACCTCTATGTATTTATGTGTGCCAATAACCAGGGAAAAAGTATGGCTTCGCAACTTCACGAAGAAGGAGTCCAGTTAGGTTGGGAGACAAGATTAATATCTTTTAGTCAAGATATTTATGGAGCCGTTCTTGCTCTGGGGTTTGCTTCCCGAGCAGCTATGGCTTTTGGTGGAGTGACACCAGGAGATTTTAGAAGAAACCTTATCTATAATAAACATCGTATCTTTGCCTTTGTCTTAGCTTTAGGTGAGGTTTCTGATGAATGGTATGCCACGGCTGCAGGAGCTATTAACTATGGCTTTCCAGTAATTAGCTACTCTGATATTCCTGAAATTCTACCTACCGGAGTTTGTTTATATGAACATGTGGTCTCAAATGTACCTTTTGACCAGATGGTCGATAGAGCTTTGGAAGTAAGGGGCTTAAAGGTAGTAAAGACCAAAGTAGATATACCCGTTCCTTATGCTCCTGCTTTTGAAGGAGAACGGATTCGCAAAGAAGATACTTACCTTGAGTTTAACCAGGTTCGAAACAAAGAATTAACTTTTGAATTTGTAACTTCTAAGAAGGTAGATGAGATTGAGAATGAAAAGATAGAAGTCATTGGTAAAGACTTAGATGAAATACCAGAGATGAGTAAATTTCCTTTAGGCATTATCGTTGAGGTAGGTGGAGCTCGGATGCAAGCTGACTTTGAACCTGTCTTAGAACGACAGATTCATTCATTCTTAAATGAAGCCCAAGGGGTCTTTCATATGGGTCAACGTAATGTCAATTGGATTCGTATTAGTAAGACAGCCAAGGAAAAAGGTTTTAAACTTTACCACCTTGGTAAGATTCTTTTAGCTCGGATCTTAAGGGAATATAGTAGTATTGTGGATAAAGGTCAGGTAAAGATTATTACTGACCCAGAAGCCATAAAGAAAGAATATGAAAAAGCGATAAGTACTTATCATTATCGAGATGAAAGATTAAAAGGCCTTATCGATGAAGCCGTAGATACTTTTTACACTTGTTCTCTTTGTCAATCCTTTGCTCCTGACCATATTTGTATCGTTACTCCAGAACGGAGTGGACTTTGCGGAGCTTATAACTGGTTAGATGGAAAAGCAGCCTACGAAATTAACCCTCATGGTCCCAATCAACCTATCTCTAAAGGTGAGATAGTCGATCCTATCTTAGGCCAGTGGAAAGGAGTTAATGAAGCCATTCATAAAGGTTCTCACCAAAAGTTAGAAGTTATGAATGCTTATAGTATTATGCAAGATCCCATGACTTCTTGTGGTTGTTTTGAGTGTGTCTCGGCTATTCTTCCTATGGCTAATGGTATTATGATTGTTGACCGTGACCATGCCGGGATGACCCCTTGTGGAATGAAGTTTTCTACTTTAGCTGGCGCAATAGGGGGTGGCCAGCAAGTACCAGGTTTTGTTGGTCATAGCAAGTTTTACATTAGTAGTAAAAAGTTTATGTTAGCCGAAGGAGGTATCTTGAGAGTGGTCTGGATGCCTAAGAAATTGAAAGAAGAGATGAAAGAGGTCCTTATTAATAGAGGAAAAGAAGAAGGAGTAGAAAACTTTTACCAATTAATTGCTGATGAAACTGTAATTATTGAGGAAGAAGGAATAATGGCTTTCTTGGAAAAGGTAGGACATCCTGTCTTGACTATGGATCCTTTAATGTAAGAAGAATAACGATAGGTAAATGACGATAGGCGTTTGCACGGCAACGGACAGGTTATCCCTGTCTGTTGCCGGTTGCTTTAAGTAATTTTATTAGAGGGGGTTTGTGATGGTAAATCAAGAACTTAAAGGTAATTGGAGAGATATCTTCAAAGTAGTTAAGTTTTCTTTTGATCCTAAAAAAGTATCTATCCAGATGATAGGCTTAATTATTGCTGGGTGTTTCTTTTTGATTTTTACCCAAATAGCTTGTTTTGCTTCGGGAATAAGGCTTGATTCTCTTTTCACGATTCTTCTTAATTCTTTTGGATCGGAAAGTCAATGTCCTTACGAAATGGCTTGCTCCCATGGTTTTCATTTAGGTTTACTTGGAATTACCTTATTAACCTTTGGTTTTATCTTCTCTTTTATGGTTATTTTTACCACTAATGGCATAATTTCTAAGATGGCTGTAGATAGCCTCCTCAAGGATAAGTACATAGAGATGAATGAGGTGCTAAAATTTGGCCTTAAAAATTTTAAATCTTTTGTCTTGTCTCCGGTGGCCTTAATTGTTCTGATAGGCTTTACTTTTTTAAGCTTATATATTGGTGGTTCAATTGGTAAAATTACTTATCTGGGTGAACTAATCTTATCTTTCTCAGTGATTCCAATCTTTTTAGGAGGGCTTTTAATTCTTTTTCTTGGCTTAGTCTTTTCTTTTGGTTTAGTCCTTTTACCTTCTATTATTGCGGTTGAAGAAGACGATACTTTTGGAGCGGTCTGTGACTTATTCTTTGTGGTTATTTCAAATTTCTGGAAATTAATAGGTTATGAACTTATATTTAAATTTGTTTGCCTTGTCTTAACGATAACGGTAATAGGTATTGCCTTGTTGGCTCTTTATTTAGGGGGGAGTGTGGTCATGGCTGGCGTAGGTGAGGTTAAATTTTTTGTGTTACTTACAGCCATTGGTAAATCTTCACCCATCTTTTTAAAGATTACCAGTACAATTATTTGGATATTTTTAGCATTTCTTGGATTGTATGTGGTCTCTATTCCTATGGTTTACTCTAACTTAGCTCAGACCATTATTTACTGTAATTTAGAGGAAAAAATAAAGCTCATGCGCGAAGAAGAAAAAGAAGAAGAAGCAAATGAAGAAAAAAATAGCTCTGACAAAGAAATTATGCCAGAAGAACCGTCGCCAGAAGATTCAAATTAAATAAGTTTATAGTTAAGTTATAATCTGCTTCCCGATAAAACTTAAGGATAAGCTTTGCGGGAATGACAAAGGACATAAGTTAAATTATCTCTTAATCAAAGTAAGCATTAGAAATATATTGCTGCACCATGCGATGGGTATTAAAGAAGGAAGCATTAAAGGCAATGCTACATTGCATAATATCTACCCACTGCCATTCTCTTTGATAATACATCGGGAGAATGGTGGTCTTTAATTTTGCATAAAATTCTTCGGCATTTTTTTCATCAAGATCATCTTGATCAAGTTTTCCTTTTTCTCCAATTGACCACCCGGTAATTCCTTCAATATGTCCTTCTATCCACCAGCCATCTAAAATACTAAAATTTGGTATTCCATTATGAGAAGCTTTCATTCCAGAAGTCCCTGAAGCCTCCATCGGTCTCTTGGGATTATTTAACCAAATATCTACCCCAGAGGTAATTAACTTTCCTAATTCCATATTATATTCTTCTAAGTAAACTATCTTAATCTCATTCTTTAGTTCTTTAATATGTTGGTGAATCTTTTTTATTAAATACTTTCCAGGTTCATCTTGAGGATGAGCTTTGCCAGCAAAGATAATTTGAAACTTGCCTACTTTTTTAGCGATTTCTACTAATTTCTTTGGATTGGTGAAGACAAGGGTAGATCTTTTGTAAGTAGCAGATCTTCTGGCAAATCCCATGGTAAATGTTTTATAATCCATACCAATGTTAGTCTCTTTATTTACATAATCGATCAGCCTTTTCTTGGCTTGGCAATGGGCATTCCAAATTTCTGGCTTGGGAATACTAGCGGCATGTCTTAAAGTAAAAGGATCTTTGGTCCACCCGGGAATATACTTATCATAAAGATCCCGATATTCTTGACAAGTCCAAGCATAAGAGTGAACACCATTAGTAATAGAACCTACGGAGTATTGAGGAAACATCTGTTGTGATACCTCGCTGTGCTTCTTAGCTACTCCATTGACAAACTTACTACAATTTAAAGCCAAATAAGTCATGTTTAAAGAATCTTGGCCACCTAACTTTTTGAGAAGATCAAAAGGAATAAACTCTCCCAAAACATTCCAAACTAAGTCATAACTAAACTTATCATGACCAGCGGGAACAGGAGTATGAGTGGTAAAGACGCAAAGTTCCCTAACTGCATCTACATTCCAAGCGAGTCTTTCATCCCATGTCTCTTCAATGTTTTTTTTATATCTTTTTAAAAGTTCTAAGGTTAACAAACTTGGGTGCCCTTCGTTCATATGGTACTTTTTTATATCTCTATAACCTAAAACATAAAGCATGCGAACTCCACCTATTCCTAAAACAATCTCTTGAGAAAGCCTATATTTGCTATCGCCTCCATAAAGAGAGTGGGTCAGTGTTCGATCATATTCACTATTATCTTTAACATCAGTATCTAAAAATATTATCGGTACTTTAAATCCACTTACTCCTACCACCACATATTGCCAGGCCATTACTACTACTTTTCTTCCTTCTATTTCCACACTAACATTTGGAGATAAAAGTTGTAAATAATCCTCAGGATTCCATTTAAATGGAAGCTCTTTTTGATTTCCATCTTTATCTAACTTTTGAGAAAAATAACCTTTTCGATATAACAAGGTAACGCCAACAACCGGTACTTTTAAGTCAGCAAAAGAACGGACTGTATCTCCAGCCAATATTCCTAAACCTCCACTATAAGTAGGAAGGTGTTGATCTATTCCGATTTCCATAGTAAAATACGCTATCTTTCTTTCGCTATCCATCTTTTATTACCTCACTCTCATATATTAAATTAATATAGTCTAAGACTGGCTTAGACTATATATGCAATCCGTTAAATAACTTGACATAGTAGTAGGGACAGAGTGTCAGTGATGCTACTCCCTTGTCCCCCTTCCAAAAAAGCAACGAATCAAACAAACGGACACCCACAAGGTTGTCCCCCGCTGGCGGGGGTAGGGGGTGGATTTTCCCTACAAGTAAGTGGTTATATAGCCATAAGTTACAAATTGTCCCAGCGGTTATCTCAATAATTTATACCCAACTCTTTTTCCTGATAATCTCTTCTATCTTTTGTAGAAATTCTCTTGTATATTTAACATATTTATCGGCTTCGTCTACTGATATTTCTATAAATTCCTTATAATCACCTTCTTGTCGTATCTCAAACATCTTATGGAGTATCTTTGAATAATGCTTGTCGATCTTACCTGTATGCACAAACTCTTTATCAAATATAGAAATAACTCCAATATGCTTTGATGTCTTTATAGGCACATCTTCATTCAAAAATAGTGCTAATATAGCGTAAAACATAGAATAGTAAGCTCTATTCAAGATAGATCTTGGGGTTAGATTACCTTGCAGCATCATCTCTGCATCAACAAGGGTTTCTTTTGCCTGTGTGAGGCGGTAGGAAAAGAGAGCTTGCTTGTCTGTCATATACTTACTCCTTGCTCTGAAATATTCTTTATTATTGGTGCTGACCGCAAGGGTGTATTCTCTGCCTCTTCTTTGCTACAAATAAGGGGAGAAATAAACATAAAGCTTTCAAACCCTACCTCCCATACAACATCAGAGATTCTCTCTTTAATCTCATTATCAAGATAGGCAACCTTTACAAATACATCCATATCTGAATATTCATCCGGATTGCCTCTGGCTCGCGAACCAAAAACTATAAGCTCTATAATCTGAACAAACTCTGATAATCTTTTCTTTAATCTTATAGCTATCTCATAATCCCTGGAACTCATTTTGTCCATTTCTCATCTATCCTCATCACTTCTAAATCAATCCCCTAATGGTTGGGGCGTAGTGGGTTGTCCCAACGTCGGGTCATGGTCTCCCACTGACCTTTATTGAAGAGCCTATACTCAATATACTATAAAATACCTTTATGTCAATCAAAGTCAGCAATTCTAATTATGAAAATTTCTTTTTATTTTATAGGTAATTTAAGACAATATGCCCCTTTGCCGATTAGTTAATGAAGACCAATTTACTATTCAAGGAAAGGAAAGGGACAAAGTGGCAAAAGTTCTTACTTTTAA
>JAHJRX010000023.1 GCA_018830565.1 bacterium
AGAAATTTCTACTGAAGACTGGCTTGAAGAAAAGAATAAAAACTTATAACAAGTCAATGCACCCGACTTTTTCCCGCCGCTTCGCTTTGGGAAAAAGCGGGTGATTTCTGTCGTTAGATGCAAAAGATGTAAAAGAAAAAAGGAGGATATGAATTATGAAGACGTTTACTGTAACTGATACTCTTGTTCTGTCAATCCCAGAGAGAATTCAACTGGTAGAGGATATTTGGGATACGATAGCCGTAGAAGCCGACTCGGTCGAATTGACTGAAGAAGAAAAAGAAGATAATTGATGGAAGATTAGAGGCATATCATCGGAATCCTGATTTGGGTTCTCCATGGGAGGATGTTTTTAAAAGAATAGTGAGCAAAAATGAGACATAGAGTTATCATCGGTCCTGAGGCTGAAAATGACCTAAAGGAATCTTTCTCTTGGTATGAAGATAAAAGGAAGGATTAGGATATGACTTCCTCTTACAGGTTGATGCAGGCTTAAGATTCATAGAAAGAAATCCAAAAATTTTCCCACCAGAATATAAAGAAGCAAGAAAATACCTCATCAAGAGGTTTCCATACAAAATAATATATCTTCTTGAAGAAGAAAGGATTCTTTGGTGTCTGGAAGTAAGCATTTTATTCTCTTTCTTAAAATCTTAATTTATTCAAGCTTATTTTTCTAGTCTTTTTTTAGGTTATAGATAATAATGTCCTTAAATTTGTAAGCATATTGATAGTTTTTATTTAAAAAGGAGTTAAGAGAAGGATAATAAGGGATATTGAGTTTCTCGATAAGGCGATCATCATCAGGAACGGCATCTACAAAGAACAGAGGTTTATTCTGGTGTAAATCACTTATTACTTGGTCAAGAAATATTTTTTCAATATGCTTTGGGAAGTTGTAAGTACCAACAATTACATTATTAAAGACAATCTTACTTGCTGGGTTACGGTGAGATAAGAAGTATATCTGAGGAGCATTTCCCCAAACAAATATTTTTTGATTTGGCTTGGAATTCTTCATAATGTATGAAGCGACAATCTCTTCTCTGGATAAAAATGGAGTTTTTTTAGTAATTAGATAATAGTATCTTTTAAAAAGTCCAATTGTTCCATGATATTTTTGAAAAGGCAAGATTGTTCCTAAGACAAGAAAGGAGATAATTAAAATTTTGCCATAAGGATAAGGATAAGGAGAAGATAAAGAATCTTCTTTAAGAGAGAGCTTCTTTAATAAAACGTTAATTCCATATCCTGATAAGAGAAAATTTACAGGAAACATTTGAACAAAGTAGTGCATCATAAATTTATTACCTATTGCTACACCTACAAAAGAAAATATTGCCCAAATCATAACTAAGAAATTTCTGTGATTCTGGTTATTTAAAGATAGTTTATCCTCTTTCTTGTTACTGAATAAATTAATACCCATAAAGATGAGACTGGATATAGATAAACACCAAATTAAGATATTGGGAAGAAAGCAATCACTTAAACTTCTTGAGAAGTAAGTAAAAAGGCTCTCTGGCGATGTGCTTACATATAAAAGGCTAAAGAAAAAAGCTTCATTTATAAAATTAAAAAAAGCACCATGAATAAAAAAGTATATGACCACTGGCAGAAAGATAAGGAGAATTCCCATAAGAAAATAAAAGAGATCAGAGAGAGTTTCTTTAAAGTTAAATTTTATTCTTAGTATTTTAGGAACTACCAAGAGATAGAAAAAAATAGCAGCTAAATTAAATATAGCTGGTTGTTTAATTAATATAGCCATTCCTGCCCAAATACCAGAAACGATAATAAAAATAGGCTTTTTTAATTCATAACCTTTTATAAAATAGTAGATACATAAAGTATAAGGCAAGATCATAAATATTTCAGAATTAGCCGCTAGTATTTCCTTATTTAAGTAAGTGGTGCTAAAAATGGCAAAAAATAGACCAGAATATAGGCCTACTTTTTCGTTATATAAGTATCTTCCTAAGCTAAAGATAGTATATAGGGTCACACAAGTCCAAATTATAGTAAATAGACGGATATAGATCATAGTGTAAGGAGAAAATAATTTAAATATTAAGGCATATAAAAAGTATATGCCAGGTGGTTTGTGATCCCAAACTCCTTGATAGATACAAGTTCCATTTAAAAAGTCTTGGGCTACCAAAGCATAAATAGCTTCATCAGCATGAAAGAGAGGGATGTTAGTATAAGGGAGTCTAATGAAGATGCTTATCAAAATAATGAGAAAAAGGAAAAATTTTGTTTTCATGGAACTTTGCAATTTTAATTTGGACCTTTCTTAGGCTGAAAATTTGACATAGAGCAAATTAATTTAACTCCAATGAGTTTATGTTTTATTACTCGGTATTATTTAATAGGTCTAATTTTCGTTAATAACTACTATAACCTTTAGTAAGCACCTGTTCCTTTTAAGACAACAACTACGGTCTTTAGTAGAATCTTAAGATCTAACCATAAAGACCAGTTATCAATATATTCTAAATCCATCTCCATCCATTTTTCAAAAGAGATATTACTTCTTCCGCTTACCTGCCAAATGCAAGTAATGCCTGGCCTCATTGAAAGTCTACGGCGGTGACAAATATCATATTCTTTTACTTCCTCAGACAAAGGAGGACGAGGACCAATTAAGCTCATTTCTCCTTTTAAGACATTCCAAAGCTGAGGAAGCTCATCAATGCTTAACTTTCTAATAATTCTTCCTACCCGCGTAACACGAGGATCTTTCTTCATCTTAAAGGCAGGACCAGTAGTTTCGCTTAAAGAGATTAAGTCTTTCTTGAGTTTTTCAGCATCAACCCTCATCGAGCGGAACTTTAACATTAAAAATCTTCGGCCATTAAGACCCACTCTTACTTGTTTAAACAAGACATGACCTTTAGAGTCAATCTTAATTAAGATCGCTACTAACAAGAATAAAGGAAATAATCCAGTTAGATAAACTAAGGAGACGATAATATCTACGGCTCTTTTTACCGCTAATTTTAACTCTTCACTGGGGCCACTATCAATGGTTAAGATAGGAATGCCTTCTATCTCTACAGCGGTGGTCTTAGCAAATGTCTTTTTAAATATATCGGTAACTATTCTTACCATCACTCCTTCTAATTCACAGAGGCGGATACTTTCTTCAATTTGCTCGTATAGTCTGAAGGGAGTAGCAAAGATAACTTCATCGACTACTTCCGTATGTAAGATATTAGGAATATCTCTTAAACTTCCTAAAATCTTTTTCTTTACTTTCTTTTCGCTATCTTCATCATCGATATACCCAACCACTTTTAACCCAAATTCCTGATGTTTTTGTAATTTTTCAGCAATACCATAAGCTACTTCTCCTGTTCCTACCACCAAGATATTACGAAAATTGTAACCTTTCTCTCTAATAAATTTCAAGAACATCTTCAGCGATAATCTAAAGATGATTAATAAAGGGATAACTAGAAATAAAAACATCATATAAAAGCTCTTGGTAATTATGGTAATACCAGCAAAAAAAGTAAAAGTAATAAAAAAGACCAGAGCCATCACAGAACCTTGGCAGACTAAATAAGCATGCCTTAAGAAAGACTCTATCCGCATAGGACTATACAAATGGCAAGAAATAAAAGAAGACCAAAATAAGAAGATAATAGGAAGTAGTAAGATTAAGTAATCAGGAAAAGAGTATAATTTGATAATCTTTGGGATACTCCATGTCCACATAAACAAGAACATATAAAGATATAGAGCTAAGAGGTAGGAAAATATAATAATCAACATATCACCTAAGATTAATAACAAGAATCCCGTCATACCTTGTTGTTTTACCATGATCTTATTCCTTGCTTTAACAGACTTTGGAAGATCTTAATTAATCTTTGATAATGAATTTCAGAATCATAAAACTTTTCTACCTTTTCCCGAGTTTTTTTCCCCATTTCTAAAAGTATTTCTTGGTTATCTAAAAAATAGTTTATCTTGGAAGCTAAATCCTTAAAATTAAAAGCTTCAAATAATAAACCATCTCTTTGGTCTTCAATTAATTCTGGAATTCCACCTAAATTAGCACCAATTACCGGTTTGCCTAAAGCATATGATTCTAAGATAGTATAAGGAAAATTTTCATACACTTCTGAAGGAACAATGGTAAACATAGCCTTTCCGATAATTTCTTTTAGTTCTTTCCCTTCTTTATAACCTAAAAATTCAATATTTTTAATCTGATGGTCACAAGCATACTTCTTAAGATAAGGCAATAACCTGCCTTCGCCAACAATAACTAATTTAGACCTTTTTACCTCTTGCATGGCCTTAATTAAGGTGCCTATTCCTTTTTCAGGAGAAATGCGGCCAAAGTATAAAAAGTAGTTTTGGTGATGATAGTTAGGTTTAAAGTCGCTAACATTTACAAAATTAGGAATATTTACTACCTTATCTTCAGGAAGACCACATTCAATCATCTTATTTCTCATAAATTTACTGGGAGCAATAAAGAGATCGATGTTTTTATAGATCTTCATCATCTTATGAAGATAAGCTTCCAGACAACCCAAAAGACTAGGTAATATTTGATTGCGAAAGCATTTTCTTATTACTGCCTGATAATAATGATTGCCTTTACATCTTTCACAAATCTCTTCCCTTGATAAGAATAAGTAAGAAGGACAAATTAGCTTATAGTCATGTAAGGTTTGAACAACAGGAATATTATACTTCTTTAAAGAGTGGAGGATAGAAGGAGAAATTTGATGAGCAATATTATGAAGATGAGCTAAGTCAGGTTTGGTTTCTTTTATTAATCTTTCTATGTTTCTCTTGGCTTCAAAGGAATACAAGACTCTCATGGCGTCATGGAAGTATTTTTCAATAGGTTTCTTTTCAAAAAATTCTGTATTACTTACAAAATACTGAGTATAAGGAGAATTAAGATTTCTTTCATTCTCCATAGAAAAAGGAATGATTTCATGGTCGTGAGATCTTAAAACATCGGTGATATTAAAAAAGTACCGTTCAGCTCCTCCTTTTAAAAAGTAAAATTTATTAACTTCTAATATTCTCATCGGATTAAAAATACCTTAATTAATCTTGACTTTGCAACAATCTACACCAATCTACACCCAGGAATTCTTTCTCTTATCTCTTAATCTTACTAAGGTTACTAAGGTCGATCTTGGAAATTAATATCCTTTCTTCTTCAAAAGCATTGTTTATTACTTTTCCCCAAGGGTCAACCACCATGCTGTGTCCAAAATAAGACCTTTCTCTATCTTCTCCCACTCTATTTATGCCTACCACATAGATTTGATTCTCAATAGCTCGAGTTTTAAGTAAAGTCTCCCAATCTATTAGTCGAGGATTAGGAAATTGAGAAGGAATAAAAATAATCTGGGCCCCTATTTTAGAGAGTCTTTGAAATAAATCAGGAAATCTTAAATCATAACATATTAAGACTCCTATTATTGCGGCTTCTTGGTCTTTTATCTTTACCTTACTTAAGCTAATTCTTTCTCCTGGACTAAAGTATAAGTCCTCTTTAAATGGGGGGAAGAGATTTATTTTGCGATACTTACTGACTATTTGACCTAAATTATTCACTAAGAAAGAGGTATTGTAAATCTTGCCACTACTTTTTTCGGCGATGCTTCCTGCTAAAATGTAACAATTTAACCTTTGAGCTTCCTTAGCTATATATTTCAAGGAAGAGCCGTCAATGTCTTCGCTTAACTCTTCAATATTTTCTAAACTATAACCAGTAGTAAAGAGTTCAGGAAAGCAGATAAGGTTGGGGTTATGGTCTTTG
Organism: bacterium; assembly: GCA_018830565.1. Lineage (NCBI taxonomy): Bacteria > bacterium. The sequence continues at coordinate 5,801 of JAHJRX010000023.1, forward strand.
CAGGCTTCTAAAAATTTTCCGGCTTTCTTAATATTTTCTTCTTTTTTACCTACTTTTACCTTCATCTGAACGATAGCGATAGTTAAAGTACTCATCACTTAAATCCTAAAAATTTATAAGTTAAACATGAAGAAAGAATTTAATGGGCAGTGCTTTTTTCAGGCAGGTATCTTTCTACCTTTATCTTGTTGTTTTCAAACATAAGAACAACAGAGGTTAGTTCTTCTTTAACCTCCAAAGAATCTCCTCGGACTAAGACAGTTGTTCCAGGATAAATAGTCTTAGTGATGCTTATTTTTCCTTGCTTAGATATAGCTAATTGAGCACCTAAGATCTCTTTTCTTTCATAATAAGAACGTAGCCTAAAAGAGATAAGAGTATTTAAATTTTTAAGTTGGGTTAATTTATCGGCTTTTTCTTTAGTAAAATTACCCTCTAAATTAGACTGCATTTTTTCTAAAGTAGCAATATTTAACTTTACTTGTTTTAGAATTTTTTCATCTTTTTCAATTAAGTAGTCAAGACTTTGGAGTTGTTCTCTTGTTTTTGGCAAAACTCCAACTTCTATGTTGGTCTTAGTATGAACCTTGCAACCTATTTCATTGGCTAATATTTCTTCTCCTGCCCTGACTCTACCTCCAATAATAAGTCCTTTGTTTTCACTGACCATGACACTTCTTCCAGCATTGAGATGGCTATGAAGAACTTCATTGCTTATCATAATATTACGGCAAGCAGAAATATGAGCATTTTCTACAAACTTTGCCTTAACATCGCCTTTGGCAAAGATATTGGCTCTTTTTTTGCCTTTAATTCCTCCTTCAATAAAGATATTTCCTCCGGCCGATAAAGTAGCTGCTCCTACTAAATCAGCAATTCTAATATCTCCTTCTGTTTCTACTTTAAATCCATCCTCTACTCCTCCTTCAATGATTACGGTGCCTAAAAATTCAATATTACCAGTTCTTATATTTACATCTCCTTTTAGTTCATAAATAGGCTCTACATTAAGCTTATCATTAATCAATATTATATGTCCATCAATAGTAGCATAAAGTTCTGTTTCATCTTCTGAAAGCTTGGTGTTTTTTCCTGCAGGAATCTTCAGCTCTTTTCCTAAAGGAATAAGTATTTCTTCTCCGGTTACTTTTTTTCTAGGTTTTCCACCTTCTAAGGAAGCAGGTTATTTTAAAGCAATTAACTGGCCAGATAAGACGTTTTCTACTACACTTATTTTTTTATAATCTATTTTTTTATCTTCATCTTCAATCAAGGTTACTTTAGTAGAATCAGTTTTAATTTTATAGTTGATTTGGGCATCTTTTCCAGGAAGGGGAGGAATTTCTTCTGCTACAATGAGAGATGTATTAAATTTTTTGTTCGAGAGAGCATTTCTAAGTTCACTTTCTTTAATTCCTACTATTACTCCTTTCTTGTGTAAAGCTTTTAAGCAATGATCGAAGTTTACTTCTCGGCCACTTTTCTTGGGAGGAATGATCGTCATGGCAGCTTTGGCCCCTTTATCTAATATTTCTATGATTACTTTTCCATCAATACTATCTATTATTTGTCGAGGACCAATTTGTTCTGGAATTTCTTTAGCTTCGGCTAATATTCTTTCTAAGGCTTCATCATTTATCTCTTGATACTCTTTTTCTTCAATAATTTTCAAGATTAGTTCTTTAGATATCTTTTTACCTTTTCCTATAGGAGGATGGGCAGTTAGATACAATCCAGAATCAATATTGGTTAATTCAAAAGCTCCATCGACATCAGGAATAAAGAGACATCTTTCTCTTATCTCTTCTGGAGTTAGCTGAAGATAGCTATTCTTTATATCTTTTTTAGATACTCTAACCTTACCTTTTTGAGAAGAAGACAAAGGATTTGTTTTTACCAACTGGGGATCCATGTCTAATAATTTTGCTCCTTCTTCCGTGGCTTCCCTCAAAGATTCTTTGAAGATTACCAAAGAAGGAGGTAGTTTCTGAAGATCGATAATCTTTTTTTCTGAAGATAAGACGATCTTATTAACTTCTTCTTCTTTAAATTCGTCAGGACTAATCTCTAACTTAGTTATAATTTCTTCTTTTTTAATTCCATTTTCTTCTTTGACTATTTTTTCTTTAATTTCTTTTATTTTTAAAGTAGCTGAACTAATTTCTTCAGTAACCTCTTTTACTACCTCACCTATCTTTATTTTTACTCCCTTTAGTATTTGGTGATAAACATTTATCTTTCCTTGAGGATCTTTAATGTTAATTATTGTTTCGGTGTTGCTTTCTCCTATAAAGCCAACTTGGAGGTATTCAGAAGCATTAATTTCACTGCCTGAGATTACAGATCTTTCTTCTTTGCTTCCTACTATATTGGCGGTGATCTGGGAATCTTTAATTTGATTTTGGAAGACTACATTTCCTTTGGCTTGAATAAAAGCGTTGGTAATAAAAGGAGTCTGTAAATTACCTTCCACCTTTATTTCTGCTTTTCCTGAAGGTGAAATGCCTGCCTCTATAGTTAAGTCTCCTTGACAAGATAGTTTGTTTCCTTCAAAGTTACCGGTAATCTTGATATCTGCTTTAGCTATTACTTCAAAACCTTTTTCTACCTTACCTTTAATGATTATTCTTCCTGGAAAATCAATACTTCCTATTCGACTATTTACATTGGTAGGAAGAAGATAAACTTTATCTACATTTATTTGATCTTCGTTTAGGGTAACTTGACCAAAATCGGCAGCATAAAAAGATAAGTCATCTTCTGAGACTAATACATTTCTTCCTGAAGTAATCTTTACTTTTTTACCCCAAAGAGCGGGAATTTCTTCTCCAAAGATATTAACTCCTTTTTCTCCAATGGTACGGGGTCTTATTTTAACTATTAATTCTCCTGGTATAGCTAAATGATCCTTATCTTCAAAAGATTTGGAATAATCAATTCCAAAAAAGAAAACCACTTCCGCATCATTGCCTTTAGTAGATGGCTTACCTTGGGCAATAAGAATCTTTTGATGGTATTGCTTTTGGCTAAGAGCACGAGAAATAACTTCTTGATTAATAGGGCTAACTATTTCCAAGTTTTTTATTAACTTTAAAATGTATTCGAGGGTAACAGGTAAACCCCCTTTTTTATGAGGAATGAGGGCGAGATAAACAAGTAATTTGTCAGGTGGGTATTCTAAGATAGCTTGACCATCTTTTTCTAAGTTTATTTGACGAGGAGCGATGATTATCTCCTTTAAACAATTTTTCACCGTCCTCTTTAACTCATCTAAGTTTAAGTCTATAAACTTATTTTTTCTTATTTCTTCTAAGACCACTTCAGAAGTGATTGGCTTTCCTTTTCCTTTTGGAGAGTATACCGATAAGTAGAGACCATTTTCTTTATTCTTTAATTCAAATCTTCCCTCACCAGGTTCTTCTAAGATTACTTCTGAAGATATTCTTTCTCTCCAAGGACCTGTCTTTTCTTGGTCCTTATAAAATACTCTGATGCTCAAAGATCCTTCTTCTAAAAATTTTTCAGTTTGGCTGGCTAATTTTTCTTCTTTTATTCCTAAATATTCTGCTGCTTGAGTCAAGGCTTGGTTAGTATCTTTACTTATTATGATTATAGAGATAGGAAAGTCTGCCTTAGCTATTTCCTTAGTAAGATAACTTCGATAATCATTTTTTTTAATAATTCCTTCTTGATTAATAATTTCTTCTTGATATGGTTTTCCTACCACCTTTCCTTCCATTTCATAAAAAGTAGAACTCTTTATTTCTTTAGTGATCTTATGTTCTATGTTATTAATCTTTAGCTTAACTCCCGGGTAGAAAAGTAAAGCAGAGATGGAATCTTTACTTTCCAGATAAGTATTTAATTTTTTCTTACTTCCTATTGTCCTGGCCACAATTTCTTGGTTAGCTATTATATTTCCTCCTACTAATTCACTCTCTTTATCCTCTAAGATTACTCTTTCCCTCACAGTGATATGGCTATTGATAATCTTGCTTGAAACAAAGATAGAGCTTTCTGTATTTACCGTGGAATTTATCACTTCCTTGGCTTGGATATTTCCTTTAGCCAATACCTTAGCCTCGTCTTTAATCTCTTTTTCTACATAGACATTTTCTTGGGAGATTATCTCTGCTTTTTTTACTTCTCCTTTTACTTCAACATCACCAGTTGCTTCAATAAGCAAACCATCATCTACATCTCCTTCTATGATCACCTTTCCATCAAAATTTAGATTTCCAATAACTTTGCTTAAATTACCCTTGACTTTACATATTCTTTCTACCCAAACTAAATCTTTCTTCCAAAAGAGTTGTCCGTAAGCAGTAGCTATTACGAATTTACGATCAGAAGACCACTTTAGATTTTTTCCTAAAGTTAAGCTAATCTCATTATCCCAAAGAGCAGGAATTTCTTCGCCTTTTACATTTAAACCTGACTTTCCCATCATAGGAGGAACTTTCACGGCCACTATCTGGCCAGGAATTACTCCTTTTATTTCTTTATTTTGGGCTAAACAATATGAAAGATAAGCGTTTTTTCCTTTGGTGGGTGGGTGTCCTTTGGCAATTAAAATAGGAAGGTCAAAATTTTGGGCCAAGAAATTTTCTTTGATGGTCTTGAGAAAAGGATTAACGATTCCCTGATCTTTGATAGAGTTAATAATCTCATCAAACAAAAGAGGCTTACCTCCAATCTTAGGGGAAGTAATAGTAAGGTAAGCAGAAGTATGGTCTTGGTTTAATTCAATAATTGCCTGAGCATCAAGATTACTGTTTTTAATATTACTGAGGTGAGACTCAAGAGAAGAAATTTTATGGGTTAGTTCTTCAAAAGAAAGGTTATCTAATTTTTCTTCTAATAAACTAAGTTCAAATTCTATAGTTTCTAAGGCATTTAGCCTTAACTTATCCATAATTCTCCTTATATATTTCTAAAGAAAAGATAGTTTCGTGGGTAACAAGAACTATCTTACTTTATATTTCTTAGTTAACATATTTTTTTATTTGTAGCAAGTGAAATCTTATAATGAGAATTGCTGAATTAAATTGACAACCCCTAACTTCTATGTCATAATTTACTAAGTTATAATTAAGTATTTTAATCTTCTTTTAATCTTCTTTTCAAATAATAAAGCCATGCTTAAAAAGATCTTAATTGTAGATAAATTACGTAGCTTTATCATCAATGCCAAGAATATCTTAGAAAGAGCAGGGTATAAAACATTATCAACTGATAATGGTTTAGAAGCTCTAAAATTAGCCTTTGCAGAAGGTCCAGATCTGATTATTTCAGAATTAGATATTCCTTCATTAAAAGGAGACCATCTTTGTCGATTACTAAAGAATAATCTAGCTACTCAAGAAATTCCTTTTATCCTTCTGACTAATCCAAACTATAACCAAAAGAAATTTTCAGATCTTCAAATTGAACCAGACGAATACTTCTCTAAGGAAATTATCAAAGGATTAGAATCCCCTCAGCTTATTCATATTGTAGAAACTCTGATTAATAAAAAAAGAAGGTCACCTCAAGTTTTGATAAAAAAGATTCCAGAAACTCCTCTGGAGGCCTTGTCTTTAACTAACAAACTTTTAGATAATAAGCTTTACGAAGCTACTATCCTTAAAAAGATCCTTCTCTCTAAAAATACCTATAAATATGAAGAGACCATTGTTCATATTTTAGGGCTTTTAGGAGAGATTATTGATAGTGATGTAGCTACTCTCTTTATAAAAAGAATGAATACGGCTTTTATGGCCATTTGTCTTTTTAAACCAGTGAGTGATAAGTTTATTGAAAAAATTAAGAAGAATATTTTTTCTTTTATCCAAAAGGAAGGGATTGAGTATGATCATGAATATTTCAGGGTAAAAATTTTCCATGAGCAAAAATTCAATAACGAGTTGCCTCTGGCTGAAGCTTTAGAATCCTATATCGACCTTCCTCTTACTTCTCGTAATCATATTAAGGGTATATTAGCTTTAGGAAGTAAAAATAAAGAAGCTTTTCCTAAGCTTATAAAGAATACCTTTGAAAATATCATTGAGGTAGCTTCTACGGTGTTAGATAATGTTTTTATATATGAACAAATCAGGACTTTAGAGATTAGTGACAGCTTGACTGGGCTTTATAACCATCGTTACTTTCAAGAAAAATTAGAAGAAGAATTTATTCGAGCCAAGAGATATAAGACTACATTTTCTTTAATCATTATCGATATTGATAATTTTAAGACCTTTAATGAAATTTATGGTTTTAAGGTGGGAGACCTTATCTTAAAGGAGATGGGTTATTTAATCTACCATAACTTTCGAATAATGGATATTCCAGCTCGCTATGGAGGAAAAAAGTTTTCTTTAATTCTTCCTGAGACAGATTTAGAAGGAACAAAGTTTTCGGCAGAAAGGTTAAGGGCAAATACTCAAAAACATACTATTAAAGGCTTGGATAAGTTTATTACTATAAGTATAGGGTTTTCTGAATACTCTCCTGATTTAAAAGACAAAAAAGAATTTTTAAATCAAGTTGAAACTGCTCTTAAAAAAGCTAAAGAATTAGGTAAGAACAAGGTAGTTTCTTGGAAAGAAATAGAAAAGGAAGCAGAGTAATTTGTGGAGATTCTTTGAGTGAAGTTAATAGATGTTCATTGCCATCTTCAAGAAAAAGAGTTTGGTCAAGACTTAGACCATGTAATCCAAAGAGCAAAAGAGGGAGGAGTTTCAAAGGTTATCATCTCTACTTTGAGTTTAGAGGAGATTTATAAAGCCTATGAGATGGTGAAGGCTTATCAAGGCTATGTATATCTTACCGTTGGGTATAGTCCAACCACATTTAATTTCGCTGAAATAAAAGAGATCCAGGAGTTTATAAGGAAAAATAAAGAAAAGATTGTAGGCATTGGCGAAGTTGGTTTAGATTATTATTGGGGTAAAAAAGAAGAAAGGGAAGTCCAAAAGAGACTTTTCGAGGAATGGATTTTTCTGGCTAAGGAAGTTGATCTTCCTCTTGTTGTTCACTCTCGAAGCGCTGGTAAGGATGCTCTTGAATTTCTTTTAGAAAATTCTCCCCAAAGAGTCTTGATGCATGCCTTTGATGGAAAGAGAAGTTGGGCAAAAAAAGGAGAAGAAGCTGGTTTTTACTTTTCTATTCCTACCTCGGTGGTTCATTCAATTCAGAAACAAAAATTAGTTGAATCTTTAAAGATAGAATCTATGATGCTTGAAACTGATTCTCCTGTGCTTTCACCAGTTAAAGGGGAGAGAAATGAACCAGTTAATCTAAAGTATGCCTTAGAAAAGGTATCGAGTATAAAAAGTTTTCCCCAAGAAGAAGTAGCTGAAATTATAACTTACCAGACGGCAAAATTTTTTAATCTTAATCTAAATTAATTAAGAACTGGTTATAAATTTATCATTAACCTAATTACCTCATTTTGTATTATTTAAGTTTAAGGAGTCAATTATGTCCTTGGAAGAAAAAATGTTTAGTTGTTTAAAATGTGGGTTTTTTAAGCTTGTTACTACTTATATTGGACAATGCTTAGCTAAAAATACTTTAATTTGGAAAAAAAAGTTTAGTCAGGAAAGATGGTGCGAAGATTATATGCCTCGCCTTGAATGGATGTTACCTGAAGAACATAAAAAGCTTCAACAGGTTTTAAAAGATAGGCAAGAAAAACCAGAAGATTTATTAAATCTTAATTTTTTAAATGAGAAATCCAAGGAAATAAAAAAGATTTATAACTTGCCCCTCTTAGGTAAAATTTCTTCAGTTAAGGTTATAGAAGGAGTTTTAAAAGCAGTTCTTTTAATCGCTGTCTGTGTCTTAGTAGCTACAATAATCATTTCTACCATTATTTGCCCTTAAGATAGATCTTACTATCGAACTCAAGTTAATTTAATCTTCCATTTTTCAAAGATTTGTTTTATCCGATCTCAAAAAAACAATGAAGAGTAAGCATCTTTTCTTTTTAATCATAACGGCTATTACTCTCTTTTATGGTTACTTAGCCATTTATCTCCTTCCTCCCAACTCTTTCTTTACTATGGATAATGGGGTTAAATTTATCCAGGTTCAAGGTCTCATCTTGAATAACTTTAAAAATATTCATCTTCCTTATCCTGGAAAATACTTAGATCCAAGTTTTAATTTTTTTCCAATTAGACCTCCTTGGAAGACATTAGAGCCTCATATTCACCTAAAAGATAATCAAGCTTATTCTATGCATCCTTTTATCTTTCCTTTCTTAAGTTCTTACTTTTATAAGATCTTTGGCTTTTATGGACTCTTTTTTATCCCTATTATCTCTTCATTCTTTTCCTTAATCTTAATCTATCTCTTGGTAAATAAGATTGTCCCTCAATATTCTCTTTTCTCTATTCTCCTTACCGGACTTGGTAGTCCCTTATTCTTTTATAGTTTAATCTTTTGGGAACATACTCTTTCTATCTTTATAACTACTTTAATATTTTACTTACTTTGCTTAAATAAGGGGCCTTCTAAGATAGCTTATTTCTTTATTGGGCTACTAATTGGCCTTAATTCCTGGATTAGAATGGAGACCACCATTCTTTCCATATCCATGATCATCATTCTTTACCTTCTCCAAAGCCGCAAAGACGGTAGTCTTCAAAAGGTAGTCTTTGCTACGGCCGGATTTGTTTTAAGTCTTATTCCCTTATTGCTATACAACTACTGGTTATATGGAAGCGTGATTAGTGCTCATAATAAGTATGTCATTTCAGATGTAGTCAGCATTCAAGGAGGAAGTGGCTTCTTACAGTTACTCTTTGAAAAATTAACTATTGCTTATCACCTCTGGTTTAATGGTGCCGCAGATAGAATAAATAATCTTGCCTTAATTATCTTAACGATCGGGATCTTCTTTTTAAGATTAACCGATCATAAAAAAACTCTTATCTTCTTTCTGATCTTATTTCTATTAAACTCTTGCTATATTGGTTATCAAAATTTTACTCACCCGGTAACCTTTATTACTGGTTTAATTCCCACCATACCTTATGTAGTCTTTATCCTTTTTGGCTTACCAGAACTAACTAAGAATAAGGAAGCTCTTGATTTAAAACTTTTATTATATTCTTCACTGTCTTATCTCTTCTTGACCAGCGTTATTGCTGGCTCTGACGGTGGTAACCAATGGGGACCAAGGTATTTCTTACCTGCTTTGCCTGCCTTAATTATCTTTTCTTTATATTCATTATCTTTAGTTAAGAGGAGTTCTTTCTTTCCTAAAATTTATCAAGGCATCTTCTTGGGATTATGCTTAATTAGTTTTTTCATCCAGTGGATAGGATTTGATTTACTACAGAAAGGTAATCAGGCTCAGTTTCTTCAATTAAGAGCTCTTGAAGATATTAAGTCTCCGATAGTAGTTAGTTATTCTTATGGGCTCTCTACAGAAAATGCCACCCTTTTTTATAAAAAATGCTTTTTCTGGGTAGATGATCAAGATAGCTTGAAGAAACTTCTCTCTATATTTGTTAAAAATAAGATTAAAGATTTTTGTTTTGTCAGCTTTGATCAAGAAGCTCTTAAAAAGGATAAGTATGCGTCACTTCGCTGGGATTTCAAAAGGTTGATTGAAGAAAGAGGATATCAATTAATTAACCACTTTTCGGTCTCTTCTTGGTATGTGTATAATGAATTTAAATTGGTAAAGTAAATTGGTTTTTTCGGCTTGCTGTGCTTTTATTCAGCAATTCTAATTATGAAAATTTCTTTTTATTTTATAGGTAATTTAAGACAATATGCCCCTTTGCCGATTAGTTAATGAAGACCAATTTACTATTCAAGGAAAGGAAAGGGACAAAGTGGCAAAAGTTCTTACTTTTAA
>JAHJRX010000024.1 GCA_018830565.1 bacterium
AAGCAATGATTAAAGATAAAATTAATGAGATGATTAAGAATAAAATTGAAGGATATTAGACTTCAATCCTACCGATGACTGGACTTCAGGAAATATTAAGCAATGATTAAAGATAAAATTAATGAGATGATTAAAGATAAGATAAGGAATATTGTTGGAGAAGAAGATCTATTAACCTCTTATGAGGAACGTCTTTGTTATTCTTATGATGCTACGGGACAAGAATATTTAGCTGATTTGGTGACAAGGCCTACTTCCAAAGAAGAAGTTTCTCAAATAATAAGCCTTGCTAATCAAGAAAGAATTCCTGTTTATCCTCGAGCGGCGGCTACAGGAACCACAGGGGGGTGTTTGCCTACCAGAGGTGGAATTGTCATTGATCTTACCAAGATGGATAAGATTATAGAGATAGATACTAAAAATTTACTGGCTATTGTAGAGCCAGGAGTAATTACGGCTACTTTGCAATCAGAAGTGGAAAAAAGAGGATTATTTTATCCGCCCGACCCTGCCAGTAGTAAAACTTGTACCATTGGTGGCAATATAGCTGAATGCGCCGGTGGGTTGCGAGGTCTTCGCTACGGTACTACCAAAGATTATGTCTTGGGTTTAGAAGTAGTGTTACCTACGGGTGAGATTATAAATATAGGCAGTAAGACTTTAAAATCAGTGACTGGTTATAACTTAAGTCAATTAATAGTAGGCAGCGAAGGAACATTAGGAATTATAACTAAAGCTGTGCTAAAGCTATTACCCTTACCTGAATGTGTAAACACTATCTTAATAGCCTTTGAAGATAAAGGTGAAGCGGTGGTTACTATTAATGAGATTATTAACAGTAAGATTATTCCAGCTGCTTTAGAGTTCATGGATAAAACTTCTATTTGGTGTGTGAAAGAGCATTTTAAGATAAATGTGGAGAAGGTAGAAGCAATACTGATCGTAGAAGTTGATGGGAGAGTAGAGGTAGTAGAAAAAGAATTAAAGATGATCGAGGAGATTAGTAAGAAAAAAAAGACTAAGATAGAGATAGCCAGAAGTAGCCAAGAAAGAAAACAGCTCTGGTTAGCCAGAAAGTCTATATCTCCAGCTATTTATAAAATTTGTTTCACTAAAATTAATGAGGATATATGTGTGCCAAGAAGCAAGATAGAGGAGATGTTAGACAAGATTGAAGATATTTCCAAAAGATATCAGGTCAGAATGATGTCCTATGGTCATGCAGGAGATGGAAATTTTCATATTAATATCTTGACTGATAAAAGAATTAAGGAAGAGATGGAAAGAGTGGAGGAGGCGATTAAAGAAATATTTATTTCTACCGTAGAAATGGAAGGAACTTTATCTGGAGAACATGGCATAGGAAATACAAAATCTAAGTATTTACCTTTAGAGATTAAAGAGACAGAAATGGAGTTAATGAAGAAGATAAAAAAAATATTTGATCCTCACGGTATTATGAATCCAGGAAAAATATTTGAGTTTTAAGAAAAATAAGGTAGTATGATAAAGCTAAATCTTTTTATTGAAATTAACTTGGATGTAAGCATATAATACAATCTTATAGCATAGCACTTATTAATGAAAATTAGACATAAAAAGTTTAAGAAGTTTTAATTTAGAAAGCCATGAAAGAAGAAGTAGGTTTAAAAAAATAGGTTTAAAGAAGGAGTAGGTTTATAAAAAAAAGATATGATAAAAAGAGAATATATTCATCTTTCGAAGTTAAGTGAAAAAAAAACAAAGTTATTGCGGAGATACTTTCCTTTTGAATTTCATATTTCAAAAAAAACAAGAGAAAAGTATGGTTTTAATGAAAGTTTATTTTCTATTACTGGAAATGTAGTTTTGTCAAATACCCAAGCAGTTCGGCTATTTGCTTATCAGATAAATGAAAAAAGGGATCTTAAAAATCATCCGGAGCAGGCTGTCAAAGCTGGGCAACTAAATGCGATGGGGTTAATTGATGAAATCTTACATTATGTGATAGATGTTTACCAGGAACAGAGAAATCCAAAAGCATTTAAGAATAGTTTTGACTGGGTAAATGGACAATTTAATTTTGAGGTAATTAGTAAAACCTTAACTCAATTTATTGAATTATTTCCTCCACTTGTTGTCCACCAAGGTAAAGTTTTAGTTTGGGATTATATGAACGGCTTTACAGAAGGAACATCAAATTTAGAAATCGCTGGCGAAGAATTGTTACTTTTATTCTTGGCTAATAACAATCCAGCCTTCTTGCCTTTTATTGAATTGTTTGATGATACTGAATTAGCTAAGGATGTTCCTTATGAAGTATTGATAGGGTCAATTATTGATTTCTTTAAAACTCAGCCAACTTTTGGTCCTTTTAATCAGTTTTTGGTAGATTTGTTAAGAGCTCCGGTCGTGGCTTCACCTAACTCATTTACAGGTCAAATAGAGTATATTAGGGATAATTGGGGCTTGATTATTTCTCCTGAACTGATGCATAGAATTTTGTTAGCCTTGGATTTAGTGAAAGAAGAAGAAAAATTTGGTTTTTTTGAACCAGGGATTTCTTTAGTTCCTTGTTTTAAAGGATATGCCCTTAAGGAGTATGGATATGAAGAATTTGAAAGCTTTAGTCAAGATTTAGACTGGATGTCAAAGGTGGTCTTAATAGCTAAAAATGTCTATGTCTGGTTAGACCAGCTTTCTAAGAAATATAAACGACCAATTAATAGGTTAGATCAAATTCCAAATGAAGAATTAGATCTTTTAGCTGGTTGGGGTTTTACCGGACTTTGGCTAATTGGTTTATGGGAACGAAGTCCAGCTTCTCAAAAAATAAAGCAGATTTGCGGCAATCCTGAGGCCGTATCTTCAGCTTATTCTATTTATGATTATGTTACTGCCGGAGATTTAGGGGGAGAAGAAGCCCTTGAAGGCCTTAAATTTAGAGCTTGGCAAAGAGGTATTCGATTAGCTAGTGATATGGTTCCAAATCATATGGGAATTTATTCTAAATGGGTAATAGAACATCCAGATTGGTTTGTTCAATTAAATTACTCTCCTTTTCCAAGTTATAATTTTACTGGTCCTAATCTTTCTTGGGACGATCGAGTAGGTGTTTATATTGAAGATGGATATTGGACAAGAAGGGACGCAGCTGTGATTTTTAAGCGAGTTGATCATTGGACCGGAGATGTTAGATATATCTATCATGGTAATGATGGAACATGCATGCCCTGGAATGATACAGCTCAGTTAAACTTTTTACGAGCAGATGTTAGAGAAGCAGTAATTCAAAGCATTCTTCATGTAGCTCGTAACTTTCCTATTATCAGGTTTGATGCCGCTATGACCTTGGCTAAGAGACATTATCAACGATTATGGTTTCCTGCGCCTGGGGAAGGTGGCGATATTTCTTCAAGAGCGGGACTTGGTATGACAAAAGAAGATTTTGATAAAGTCTTTCCAAAAGAATTTTGGCGAGAGGTAGTAGATAGAGTAACTCAAGAAGTGCCAGATACCCTTCTCTTGGCTGAAGCATTTTGGTTAATGGAAGGTTATTTTGTTCGCACTTTAGGGATGCATCGGGTATATAATAGTGCTTTTATGAATATGTTAAAGATGGAAGAGAATGCTAATTATCGAAGCGTGATCAAGAATGTCATAGAGTTTGATCCAGAAATATTAAAACGTTTTGTTAATTTTATGAATAATCCTGATGAACAAACAGCGGTGGCTCAATTTGGAAAAGGTGATAAGTATTTTGGAGTAGCCATGATGATGGTGACGATGCCTGGTCTTCCTATGTTTGGACATGGTCAAATAGAAGGCTTTACTGAAAAGTATGGTATGGAGTATAGAAAAGCATATTGGCACGAAGAAGTGGATTGGGATTTAGTTCGTCGCCATGAGGCTGAAATATTTCCTCTTATGAAAAAACGTCATCTTTTTAGTGGGGTGGAAAATTTTGTCTTGTATGACTTTTACGCTCCAGAAGGTTGGGTAAACGAAGATGTATTTGCTTATTCTAATCGGGTGGGAGATGAAAAAGCACTGGTTATTTACCATAATAAATATGCTACGACTAAAGGTTGGATTCGTCTTTCTACGACTATGTCCATAAAGGGAGATAAGCCAGGAGAAAAAAGACTTATTCAAAAAAGTTTAGCCGAAGTTCTTGATATAAAGTTAGAGGAACGATATTTTTATATCTTTAAAGACTATAAAAGTGGTTTAGAGTATATTCGTCAAGGTAAAGAGTTAACAGAAAAAGGTTTATATGTAGAGTTAGAAGCTTATCAACATCATATTTTTTTAGATTTTAGAGAAGTGTGCGATGATGATTGTTGGTATTATGCTCGCTTAACAAGCTTTCTTAAGGGTGATGGTGTTTTTAATCTAGATGAAGCCTATAAAGAGATCTATTTTGAGTCTATTCTTATCCCTTTTAAACAAGTGATAAATAAAGGTATGCTAAAAAGATTGGCCGGGTTATGTTGCGAAACAAGTGATATTTTAGATAAAGAAGAGATCTTAACTCTTTTTAAACAAAATATGCAAGTTTTACTTGAAAAGATAAAAGAATTTGGATACGGCAGTGGTGATGAGATAGAAATTACCGGGGAAGTGATGAATCTTTTAGGAGCTATTTTAAAGATTGAAAGTTTAAACAGAGAAATGAAGGATCTCAAGGAATATGAAAAAGCAGTCAAATACTTAAATTCTAATCTTCATAATGAAGATAAGAATTATTTACCATTTTGGAGAGTTTTATTAAGTTGGCTTATTATTCAAAAATTAGGTAAGATCAAAGAAAAGTTTAATTATGAACAACAAAGTGCTTCTTGGATGGATAAGTTACTCTTTGGAAAAATAATTTTCCAGACTTTTAAAGAGTTAGGTTGCGAAGAGCAGACAGCCAAAAAACAAGTCTATCTTTTAAAGATCTTAACTAAATATCCTCACGGCTGCGACTCTTCAGAAGGTGATAAATTTGCTAAAATGCTAAAGATATTAGAAGATTATGAAGTGCGGGCATATCTAAATTTTAATTGGTATAAAGATACCCTTTGGTTTAGTAAAGAAGCCTTAGAAGAGTTAATGTATTGGTTATTTATTGTTTCAGTGGTTAATTTAATTTCTGATATATCGACAGATGAGAAAAGATTATCGGCTGAGATGACTAAAAGATATAAGACAGTTACTGAGATTCTTCATTTAGCAGAAAGTTCTGGTTATGATGTTGAGAAGATGGTGGAGATGTTTAAAGAGTAAAGTTATAAAAAAGGTAACTGGGCCTTATTTGCCCAGAGCCTGTTTACAAATTCAGAGAAAGGGGTAAGATTATGGCTAAATTAAAAAAGAAGTCTGCAAAAAAAGAGGAGGAAAAAGAGGAGGCAAGCTTATTAACTTCAGAGATGCTTTTTGATGAGGTTCAAAAAAAAGCTTACCAATTATACGAAGAAAGAGGTTGGCTTAATGGTAATGATTTAAACGATTGGTTTAAAGCAGAAAATGCGATTCTAAAGGAAAAATAAATTAAAGAAAGAAAAAAGGATCCGAAACAGTAATTAGAAAGAGCCATCTTATAGCTGATTCATTAAGAATGTAGATGGTTCTTTTGTTTCTGAGTGTTTTAAAAATGAAAGTCTTGAATAATCCCGAAACTATCCAAAATTATTTAAGTGACGAAAGCCACTATTTCCAGGCAAATTTAAAAGAAGTAAAGGCTATCTACTACCCAGAATTTGAAGAAGAAGTAAAAAAACTTATAGAAGAATTTAATAAAAAGAGATGCTTATGCACTATTTCTGGAGCGGGAACAAGCATTACTGGAACTCGAGTCCCTATGTATGGTGGAGTGGTAATTTCTACAGAGAAGGTGCTTAAAGTTTTACCTTTAGAAAAGTTTAAAGAGATTAACTTTTCTACCTTGCTGGGAGAAGTTACCATTTATCTCGATCAAGAAAATTTAGAAGCTTACTTACCGGCTGGTATTTCCCTATCTGTCTTATCAGAAGTTTTGCCACCAAATCTCTTTTATCCTCCCGATCCTACTGAAAAATCAGCTTTAATTGGAGCTACTGTAGCTACTAATGCTTCAGGGGGAAGAAGTTTTTATTATGGATCTACCAGAAAATGGGTAGAAGGGATAAATTTAGTCTTAGCGAATGGGGATTTTTTAAGATTAAATCGAGGTGAAGTCTTAGCTTTTAATGACTTATTTAATTTTAAGTCTCAAAGCGGAGAAAGCTATAGCTTTAAAATACCTTCTTATCATCTGCCTAAGACTAAGAATGCTGCTGGTCTGTATACTAAGAAGAATATGGATTTAATTGACTTATTTATTGGGAGTGAAGGTATTTTGGGGGTGATTACTCAAGTTAAGGTTAAATTATCTTCAAAGAAGAGAGATTTTATAGGAGATATCTCATTCTTTAACTTAGAAGAAGAGGCGTTAAGTTATGTCGATAAGTTAAGAGCGGTAAAAGATAAAGGAATCCTATCTATAGAGTACTTTGATCGCAATTCTTTAAATTTTATTAAAGAAAAGTTTCAAGAAATAAAAAGTAGCTACCAAGCAGGTGTCTTTACGGAAATCTATCAGGATGATGAAATCATGACCTTATTAAGTGAGATTTTAGAAAGCTCAAATGTTCAAGATGATTGGTTGGCTGATAATGAACACGAAATTTCAAAACAAAAAAGTTTTAGACATGCTCTACCTGAGGGTATTAATAGTTATTTAAAACAACATCAAAGTTATAAATTAGGAACTGATTTTGTAGTAGAGGTAAGGGAATTTCCTGAGATGATGAAGTTTTACCAAGAAATAGGAGAAAGATTCAAGAGTAGATTTCCCAGAGATGGTTTTCATTATGTCTTATTTGGTCATATTGGTGATTGTCACCTACACTTTAATTTTATTACTCACACTTCCCAAGAATTAGAGGTTGCCAAAGAACTTTATTTGGAGATGGCTTTAAAAGCTAATTACTTAGGTGGAACTATTTCTGGAGAGCATGGAGTAGGAAAGAAGATGGTAAGAAAAAATGACCACGACATCCCTTATTTACAACTAATGTATGGTCAGGAAGGTATTAGGGAGATAGCTAGAATAAAGAAGGTCTTTGATTCTCATTGGATCTTAAATGTTGGTAATATGATTCCCAGGGAAGTTAATCTTATTTAGAAGAAGAAAATGAAGGCAGTGGACATTATGACTAAAGAGGTAATTACGGTAAGGATTGAGACACCAGTTAAGGAAGTAGCCTTAGTTCTTACTAAAAATAGAATAAGTGGAGTTCCGGTAATAAATAGAGATAATGAAATGGTTGGTATTATTACGGAAGCAGATTTAATTGCTTTAGACAAGAATATTCATTTTCCTACCGCTATAACTATCCTTGGAGGAGTGATATATCTAAATAGTAAAAGTTTTGATCAGGATTTAAAAAAAGTAATAGCTACTAAAGCAGAAGATCTTATGACCAAAAAGGTAATCTTCGTAAGCAAAGAAACATCTCTTTCAGAAATAGCTACCATCATGAGTGAAAAGAGAATTCATCTCTTACCGGTAATAGAAAATAAAAAGATTATAGGCATTATAAGCAAAGCAGATATTGTCAAGACCATCGCTAATGAATGAAGGTAGCTATTTACCCAAGTGAAGAGCCTTTTCCGTAACTCATTGAAATGAATTTGCAATGAAGTTTTTTTAAAGAACACTTCAGTTGAATAAAGTGTTACGAATGAAGAATGTTTGTTGTTACTAGGCTAAAAAACTACCTTAAATCTTCTCAGATTCTCATCTTTCCTATCGTGTTGATACAATTTTTCAAATTTAAATTTACCTTGATAGACTTATGAATAAATATATTCTTAAATATTTAATCTGGTTATCTTTGCTCTTGATCATTACCGTTAACTTACATGCTCGTCCTTGGTGGGAAGTGTTTTTTACAGAAGGAGGTTTAGGAAATAGTCAAAGTTCTCCTTTGGTTTCAAAAAAGATAATCAAGCTCATAGAAGGAGTACCGGCAGATGGTTATATCTATGTGGCTATGTATAATTTTAGCCAGAAAGACATTTTAGGGGCTTTAAACACTGCGGCCAATAGAGGAGTAGATATCAAGATAATCTTTGACCAAGACTGTAAATCTTGGAATCCTGGGCCTTTGGGATTAAACAAGAATGTGAAATGGGGACTAGAGAAAAGTGATTCAGACGAGATGCACCATAAGTTTGCTATCTTTAATGGGGAATGTATTTGGACCGGTGGAGCTAACTGGACAGGTTCTGGTACCTCTACTAACGATGATAATGCCATGCTTATTTATGATCCGACCTTAGTGGCTAATTACCAATCCGAATTCTTCGAGATGTGGGGAGGCGGCCTTACAGACCAAGGAATTTGTTTGGGGAATTTTAAAGAAAATAAGATTAATAAAGTTACTCATATTCATTCATACCATAACTGTCTTATCGAAAACTATTTTTCTTCTGGTAAAGCCTTAGAAGGACCTCAAGAGTATATCCATAATCTCTTAATTAATACCCAAGAAAGTATCTTTTTTATGGCTAATGTTTTTACTACTTCCTTAAAGTTTCATGAGGATTTAATTAATCTTCATCGTCAGGGAAAGATAGTCGAAGGAATATTCGATCCTCAAACAGCCCAATTTTCTAATTCTGCTTATCCTGATTTAAATGAGGCCTTGATAGAAGTAAGGGTGAGAAATACTTCCAATAAGATGCACGCTAAAGTCTTTATTATAGATCAAGAGCTGGTTGTTACTGGGTCTTATAATTGGAGTTACTCCGCCGAGAACAAGAATGACGAAAATTCTCTCTTGGTGAGAAATGAAGCCTTGGCCAGGGAATATCTTAAAAAGTTTCACCAGCTTCAAAGATACTCCACCGATGAGTTGCCAATTTCACTTTCTCCCCATAAAGACACTTCCTTACCTCAGGTGGAGAGTTTTAGAGCTTATCAAGTAAATAATGATATTACTTGCGAGTGGAGTCCCACTCCAGAAACAGTAGCTGATTTCTCGAGATATTATCTTTTTTTAAGCAAACATCCCATTAAGACAAACTTTGACATAGGTGATGGTCTTGATGATGACGGTGATGGACAGATAGATGAAGATCCTCTTGGTGACTTTAACGAAGATGAAAATCTCGATGATGACCTCGATGGAAGAATAGATGAAGATAGAAACCTTCGCCCGGTAAAAGTCGTGAAGAATAGAGCAACTAATAAGATTAATATATCTTCTCAAGAATTATACAAAGATGAACCATTAGAAAAGAAGGTTAATTATTATCTGGCTATTGTGGCGGTGGATAAGCAAGGAAATGAGTCTATTTTAAATCAAACTGGACCATTACAGATTACAGAAATTACGGAACCTGTTGATGATTCTCCGGTAACTCTTCTTCCAAGTCCACTTAGTCTCTATAATTATCCAAATCCAATTAACTTAAAGACAGAAAATTATACCACTATAAAATATATCTTACCAAAAGATGCTAAAAAAGTAGATTTAAAACTATATAGCCTATCAGGAGAACTTATCAGAAAGTGGGATAAAGGAAGTAAAGCTAAAGGAACATATCAAGATATCATTTGGGATGTAAAAAATAGAGATGATCAATTGGTTACTGGTGGGATATATACCTTGCTTTTTAAAGTAGAATACGAAGATGACCAAAAGGATATAGATATAAAGGTAAATAAGGTGGCGATAATTAATAAATAAATTTATTCTTAACGTTTTTTAGTAGAAGATATGATAAAAAATGTTTTAATCACTGGTTGGCCAGGTGTAGGTAAGACTACTTTAATTAAAGAAATAATTAGCGAGATAAAGATAATTCCTGCTGGATTTTATACAGAAGAGATAAGGGATGAAAAGGTTCGGATAGGATTTAAGATTAAAAACTTTAAAGGAGAAGAAGGCTTGTTAGCCCATGTAAATATTAAGAGTAATTATAGAATAGGAAAATATAAAGTTTCAGGAGATGATTTAGTCAAGATTGGCCTAAAGGATATTTATCGAGGAATTAAGAAGAAGGAGTTAATTGTAATAGATGAAATTGGCAAGATGGAACTCTTGTTTTTAGATTTTAGAGAAGCCATGATTTTAGCTCTGGCTAGTAGTTCTAAGGTTTTAGGGAGTATATCTTTAAAAGATAATAAATTTACCAAGGAAATAAAAGAGAGAAATGATGTCAAGGTAATAAACCTTTATCGAGAAAATTATATCTTAGTAAAAGATAATGTTCTGAAGATATTAGAGTTAAGTGGAATTTAAAAAAAAAATTAATATTTTACTTGACAATCAAATGGGAATAATTTATAAATATAAAATCTCTTAAAAGAGAAGTATATTCTATGCCTTGACAAAGTTATTTAAATATGGTATAGTTTGTATTGGTTAAGTCGTTAAAATGATCTTTGAAAACTGAATAGGTGGCCCTTAATAAAGTTAATGTCTTTTTCTTTTGAGTATTAAGGTAATTAAAAAATTAATTGAGAGTTTGATCCTGGCTCAGAACTAACGTTGGTGGTATGCCTAACACATGCAAGTCGAACGGTCAATATTAACAAAGGAGATAGCTTGCTATTTCCGGAGTTGATTTTGATAGTGGCGAACGGGTGAGTAATAAATAGGTAATCTACCCTTAAATTGGGGATAACACCTCGAAAGAGGTGCTAATACCGGATAATACAATGAGATCGCATGGTTTTATTGTTAAAGGTGACCTCTGCTTGCAAGTTATCGTTTAAGGATGAGCTTATTTCCTATTAGTTTGTTGGTAAGGTAATGGCTTACCAAGACTTTGATGGGTAGCCGGCCTGAGAGGGTGAACGGCCACACTGGGATTGAGATACGGCCCAAACTCCTACGGGAGGCAGCAGTGAGGAATTTTGCGCAATGGGGGAAACCCTGACGCAGCAATACCACGTGGGTGATGAAGGTCTTCGGATTGTAAAGCCCTGTCAAATGGAAAGAAAAGCTTGAGGTTAACACCCTCAAGACTTGACGGTACTATTAGAGGAAGTCTCGGCTAACTACGTGCCAGCAGCCGCGGTAATACGTATGAGGCTAACGTTGTTCGGATTTACTGGGCGTAAAGGGTGTGTAGGCGGTTTAGTAAGTCTGATGTGGAATCTAGAAGCTTAACTTCTATACGTCATCAGAAACTACTTAACTTGAGTACAGGAGGGGAGAGTGGAATTCCAGGTGTAGCGGTGAAATGCTTAGATATCTGGAGGAACACCAGTGGTGAAGACGGCTCTCTGGACTGTAACTGACGCTGAAACACGAAAGCATGGGGAGCAAACGGGATTAGATACCCCGGTAGTCCATGCTGTAAACGATGGATATTAGGTGTAGGAGATACGAAATTTTCTGTGCCGAAGTTAACACATTAAATATCCCGCCTGGGGAGTATGACCGCAAGGTTGAAACTCAAAGGAATTGACGGGGGCCTGCACAAGCGGTGGAGCATGTGGTTTAATTCGACGCAACGCGAAGAACCTTACCGGGGTTTGACATGCTTTTGAAAGCTTATAGAAATGTAAGTCCTCCAGCAATGGACAAAAGCACAGGTGTTGCATGGCTGTCGTCAGCTCGTGTCGTGAGATGTTGGGTTAAGTCCCGCAACGAACGCAACCCTTATCTATTGTTGCCAGTGGGTAATGCCAGGCACTCTATAGAGACTGCCAGTGTTGAACTGGAGGAAGGTGGGGATGACGTCAAGTCCTCATGGCCCTTATGTCCCGGGCTACACACGTGCTACAATGGTCTGTACAGAGGGCAACGAACCCGCGAGGGGGAGTAAATCCCAGAAAGCAGATCTCAGTTCGGATTGTAGGCTGCAACTCGCCTACATGAAGTCGGAATCGCTAGTAACCGCGAATCAGCAGGTCGCGGTGAATACGTTCCCAGGCCTTGTACACACCGCCCGTCACACTACCTGAATTGAATGTACCCGAAGTTGTTGTTCTAACCTGTAAAGGAAGAAGGCATCGAAGGTATGTTTAGTAAAGAGAGTGAAGTCGTAACAAGGTAGCCGTATCGGAAGGTGCGGCTGGATCACCTCCTTTCTATGGAGCTTAAATGCTTCTTGTTATTTCAAGTAAGACATTTACTTAAAAGAACACCTATTTAGTTTTGAGAGATTAAGATAAATCTAGGTCTTAGGTTTAGGATGGCAGATAGAAAGAAATGCCTAATATCCTATGATGATCTTATTTTTATCCACAAATATGGCTGAATAATCTAAGGTGGACGATAAAGGGGTTGTTATCTGAGAATCCTTAGATTACAAACAAGTCTAAAATTTAAGTATTTAAGTCCTGTCTTGGTTTTAAGCATTTATATTTTGGTCATTTGATATTATTTTGTGTTTTTTAGACTTATCTAATAAAATACTTACTATATTCTGTGAAGAGTCGAAATAACCAGCTAGAAATGGGAGATCTGCTAAGTAAGTATTGCATTAGAGGGCCTATAGCTCAGTTGGTTAGAGCGCACGCCTGATAAGCGTGAGGTGAGTGGTTCAATTCCACTTAGGCCCACCAGCATAGAATTGACAATTAATAATTGTATTGGGGGTGTAGCTCAACCGGGAGAGTGCCTGCCTTGCACGCAGGAGGTCAGCGGTTCGATCCCGCTCACCTCCACCAGAAAATTAATAGTATTTAGTTCATAGATAAAAGTATGAGCTAAAGACTGTTAATAAAACGGTTCTGTTAATAAAAAGGTTCTTTGACAATTTAATAGGTTAATGAGGTAATTAAAGCATCAAGTAAGTAATTTAAGTAAGTAATTTAAGATAATATGGTCAAGCAATAAAGGGTTTACGGTGGATGCCTTGGTGAAAGTTGCTGATGAAGGACGTGGTAAGCTGCGATAAGCCTCGTTTAGCTGCAAACAAGCATTAAAACGGGGATTTCCGAATGGGGAAACCTATTAGAAGTAATGTTCTAATACTTATACTTGAATTCATAGAGTATAAGGGACAACCGAGGGAAGTGAACCATCTCAGTACCTCGAGGAAAAGAAAACAAAAGTGTGATTCCGTAAGTAGTGGCGAGCGAACGCGGAAGAGCCTAAACTTTTTACATGTAAGCCTATACGCGTTGTGTAGAAAGGGTTATAGGGTTTAAGAAGGACAAAGTATAGCGAGTCCGAAGAAGGTTGTATCTTAACTGAATAGCACTGGAAAGGTTAGCCAAAGAAGGTGAAAGCCCTGTAAGTGAAAAGATATAACTAACTTTGTCTTAAATTCCTGAGTAGGATGGGACACGAGAAATCCTGTCTGAAGTTGGGAGGACCATCTTCCAAGGCTAAATACAAACTTTCAACCGATAGTGAACAAGTACTGTGAAGGAAAGGCGAAAA
The DNA here is from genome assembly GCA_018830565.1 of bacterium. NCBI lineage: Bacteria > bacterium. The sequence continues at coordinate 13,395 of JAHJRX010000024.1, forward strand.
GAACTCCGAGAGGAGAGTGAAATAGAACCTGAAACCGTAAACTTACAAGCGGTAGGAGCACTATGCTTGAAGTTAGTTTACTAATTTCAAGAATGTGTGACTGCGTGCCTTTTGTATAATGAACCGGCGAGTTATTGAATGTTGCAAGGTTAAGTATCTAAGGTATGGAGCCGTAGCGAAAGCGAGTCTTAAAAGGGCGATAAGTAGCATTTAATAGACCCGAAGCTGAGTGATCTATCCATGGCCAGGGTGAAACGTATGTAAAAGTACGTGGAGGTCCGAACCTGCGGGCGTTGAAAAGTCTTGGGATGAGTTGTGGATAGGAGTGAAAGGCTAATCAAACTCAGTGATAGCTGGTTCTCCCCGAAATAGCTTTAGGGCTAGCCTCATAAGTTTTGTGATAGTGGTAGAGCACTGGATGGCTTAGGGGTATTAACCATGCTTCCAAACCCAACCAAACTCCGAATGCTGTCACATTTAATTATGGGAGTCAGTCTATGGGGGATAAGCTTCATAGACAAGAGGGAAACAGCCCAGACCATTAGCTAAGGTCTCAAAATTTGAACTAAGTGGTAAAGGCAGTAAAACTACATAGACACCCAGGATGTTGGCTTAGAAGCAGCTACCATTTAAAGAGTGCGTAATAGCTCACTGGACAAGCAGTTTTGCGCCGAAAATATAACGGGGCTCAAGTTCAATACCGAAGCTATGGATTTTAATAATTAATAATTTTAATAATTAATAAATTATTAAAATGGTAGGGGAGCGTTCCATAGTAGGTAGAAGGTAGACCGTAAGGACTACTGGACGAGATGGAAGTGAGAATGCCGGTATGAGTAACGAAAAAACAGGTGAAAAACCTGTTCACCGAAAGTCTAAGGTTTCCGTGAGCAAGGTTAATCCGCTCAGGGTAAGTCGGGCCTAAGTTGAGGCCGAAAGGCGTAGACGATGGACAATCGGTTAAAATTCCGATACCACCTTTAATCGTTATGAGCAATGGGATGACACAGGAGGATAGGTCAGCCTGCTGTTGGATTAGCAGGTTTAAACTCGTAGAGGAGCTTTTTAGGTAAATCCGGAAAGCTATTAACCTTGAGAAGTGAAGAGGATCTTTCTTCGGAGAGAGAACTGATTGATTCCAAGCTGGCAAGAAAAGTCTCTAGCCAGATTAAGGGTGCCCGTACCGTAAACCGACACAGGTAGACAAGGAGAATATCCTAAGGTGCTCGAGAGAACTCTCGTTAAGGAACTCGGCAAATTAGCTCTGTAACTTCGGGAGAAAGAGTGCCCCGAGTAAGTGAGAAGATTTACTCTTTAAGCTGAAAAGGGTTGCAGTGAAATGGCCCAGGCGACTGTTTACTAAAAACACAGGTCTCTGCTAAGTCGTAAGACGATGTATAGGGGCTGACGCCTGCCCGGTGCTGGAAGGTTAAGAGGAGAAGTTAGCTCTTAGTTTTAAGGGCGAAGCCTTGAATTGAAGCCCCAGTAAACGGCGGCCGTAACTATAACGGTCCTAAGGTAGCGAAATTCCTTGTCGGGTAAGTTCCGACCCGCATGAATGGCGTAACGATCTGGGCGCTGTCTCAACGAGAGACTCGGTGAAATTGTAGCATGAGTGAAGATGCTCATTACCCACGACTAGACGGAAAGACCCCGTGAACCTTTACTATAACCTGAGATTGAATTTGGATGTGGTATGTAGAGAATAGGTGGGAGGCAGTGAAACCGGATCGCTAGGTCCGTGGAGCCAATCGTGGAATACCACCCTTAGTATATCTATATTCTAACCTGCTCCTGTTTATCCAGGAGAGAGACAGTCTTTGGTGGGTAGTTTGACTGGGGCGGTCACCTCCTAAAAAGTAACGGAGGTATACAAAGGTTTCCTCAGTGTGTTTGGTAATCACACATAGAGCGTAAAGGTATAAGGAAGCCTAACTGCGAGACATACAAGTCAAGCAGGTGCGAAAGCAGGTCTTAGTGATCCGGTGGTTCTGTATGGAAAGGCCATCGCTCAATGGATAAAAGGTACTCCGGGGATAACAGGCTTATCTCCCCCAAGAGTTCACATCGACGGGGAGGTTTGGCACCTCGATGTCGGCTCATCGCATCCTGGGGCTGAAGAAGGTCCCAAGGGTTTGTCTGTTCGCCAATTAAAGCGGTACGTGAGCTGGGTTTAGAACGTCGTGAGACAGTTCGGTCCCTATCTGTCGTGGGCGTTGGATATTTGAAGAGGAGCTGTCCATAGTACGAGAGGACCTGGATGGACAAACCTCTAGTGTACCAGTTGTCTCGCCAGAGGCATTGCTGGGTAGCTATGTTTGGAATGGATAACCGCTGAAAGCATCTAAGTGGGAAGCCAACCTCAAGATTAGATATCCCTCCACTTAAGTGGACTAAAGATTACTGGAAGATTACCAGTTTGATAGGTTGCAGGTGTAAGTATGGTAACATATTAAGCTGAGCAATACTAATAAATCGTGAGGCTTGACCATATTATCTTAGATTACTTTTATGTTTTATATAATTTAATAATAAGTTAATTTATCCCGGTGATTATAGCGAAAGGGCCACACCTGATCCCATTCCGAACTCAGAAGTTAAGCCTTTCAGCGCCGATGGTACTGCATTGGAGACGATGTGGGAGAGTAGGATGTTGCCGGGATTTTTTTTGTCTAAATTTACTACCCGGGCTAATTAAAGTTTTTTAAAGAACCAAAATATTTAAGATGATAATTGGTGGGGGTTTTATAAATAGAGATGGCAACTTACCAGATGTTGGGGAGCAGTTTCTACTAATTCTGGAGAAAACTTTAGACACTTATCGTTTTTGAGGTTACATCGAGGATGAAAATGACAACCAAAAGAATAATTGCTCTGGTCTAAAATACTATTTTTCAACTTCTTTTTTGGCTTTATGGTGGGATCAGCTATAGGAAGGCAAGAAAGAAGTAATTTAGTGTATGGATGTAAGGGGTGATGGCAAAGTGCTTTGTAATCAGCCATCTCTATAATTTTTCCTAAATACATCACGGCTATACGATGACTAATATGTTTTACTATAGAAAGATCATGAGCAATAAATAAGTAAGTTAAATTTAATTTTTTCTGTAAGTTTTTTAAGAGATTGATTATTTGGGCTTGCGTAGAAACATCTAAGGCTGAGACTGGTTCGTCGCAAATAATAAACTTAGGGTTTACAACTAAAGCTCTGGCAATAGCAATTCTTTGACGTTGTCCTCCTGAAAATTCGTGAGGGTATCTTTTTGTATACTCAGGAGAAAGTCCTACGGTTTTTAAAATTTCTGAAACCTGATCGTTTAATTCTGATTTATTAGCTACTAATTTATGAATCTTTAATATTTCCTTCAACATAGAGCCTATAGTGATTCGAGGGTTTAAAGAACTATAGGGATCTTGAAAGATAATCTGCATGTTTTTACGTAAACTTTGGAGATTTTTACTACCTAATTCAAAAATATTCTTACCTTCAAAATAAACTTGACCATCTGTTTTATCCATGAGACGAAGAATTAGTCTTCCCGTGGTAGTCTTGCCACAACCAGATTCACCTACCAGTCCCAATGTTTCTCCTTTTTTAATATTAAAACTTAGGCTGTCTACAGCTTTAATATAACCAGTGGTTTTTAAAAATACACCTTTTTTTATGGGAAAGTATTTCTTTAGATCTTTTACTTCTAATAAAATATCCATTTTATATCTTAATATTTAAAAATTAGTACTTCCAACAACGGACTGAGTGATCAGGAGAAATTTCTCTCAAAGATGGCTTTTTTATATCACAAGGTGATATTTTTTCTTTACATCGAGGTGAAAATCGACATCCCTTAGGAAAGTTAATCGCATTAGGAATAACTCCTGGAATAGTATCTAAATATTCTTTTTCTTGGTAAATAGAGGGGATAGATTTAAGCAATCCCTTAGTATAAGGATGAAGAGTTTCTTTATAAATATTAATAGTAGAGCTAGACTCAATTATTTCTCCCGCATACATAATAGCTACATAATCTGCAAACTGAGCAATGATGCCTAAATTATGAGTAATAAAGATAATCGACATCTGAAACTTGATTTGGAGTTCTTTAAGTAAATCTAATATCTGGGCTTGAACAGTGACATCTAAGGCGGTAGTTGGTTCGTCAGCAATTAAGAGAGAAGGATTACAAGAAAGAGCCATCGCGATCATAATTCGCTGACACATTCCTCCAGAAAATTGATGAGGATAATCATAGATTCTTTGTTCTGGATTAGAAATTTTCACTAGTTTTAACATTTCTATAGTCTTTTCTAAAGCTTCTTTTTTTTTGATGTTTTGATGGGTTAGCATTACCTCTGATATTTGATTGCCTATAGTATAAACTGGATTTAAGAAAAACATAGGTTCTTGAAAGATTAGGGAAATTTCTCCGCCTCTAATTCTTTGAAGTTCTTTTTCTTTTAAAGCCAAAATATTTCTTTCTTTATAAAGTACCTTTCCTTTGGTCGTACAACCAGAATGATCGGGGAGTAATCTCATTATAGAAAGAGCGGTGACTGTTTTTCCACAACCAGATTCACCAACTAATCCTAACGTTTCTCCTTTTTTTAAGCTAAAACTTACATCATCAACAGCCTTGATTACTCCTTGATTTATATAAAAATAAGTCTTTAAATTTTCTATTTCTAAAAGGTTCTTCATAGTTTCTTTAACAAGAACTCATCTTTTTATTTTCATTAAAGATATCATAAGTTATACTCAGGTTATTGTCAATAAATTCCATAATTAGAATTGCTGGATATAAACAGATGGAAAAAAGAATATCTTCTGGTTGATACAAAAGGGGACATTTCTATTTAACGGAAAATAGGACATTTCTATTTGTGGCTAACAAGATCAAGCTAAAATATGTAATACCAAAATGAAAATGTCCTAATCTGGCAAAATGAAAATGTCCTGTTTAAGGATGTAAAATATCCCTCAAAAAAGGAGGGAGAAATGGAAGAAAAGGACATTTTCGAAATGAGCAAAAAAGAGTGGGCAAGA
>JAHJRX010000025.1 GCA_018830565.1 bacterium
TAAGAAAGGTGCATATTCTTCCATTGGATCACCCTTGGAGGAAGTTTAAAATAAACCCATATAAAAGATCATTTTTATCTAATACAAAATAGGACATTTCTATTTAACGGAAAACAGGACATTTTCATTTTGCTGTTACAGGCTGGCTTATTTTCCTTGACAGTTAAGGATCTTGAATTTATACTTTAAAATATTAAAATTAGAAAGATTTTAAGGAATGCAAGGAATGCGTAGATATTTATTAATATTTATAACTTTATCCTTTCTTCATTCTTTTTATGGATGTGCTCTTTTTTCATTTTCTCTTCGTAGTCAAAAGTTAAACCACTTAGAAAATAACTATGCTTTAAAGTGTATTAATTTAAACTTGTGGCATGAAGCTAAATACCATTTAGAAAGAGCTTATCAATTAAATCCCAACTCTTCGGCCGTAAATAATAATTTAGCGGTGACTTATGAATACTTTAATGAAATTGATAAAGCCAAGTTGTACTATCAGAATGCTATAAAGCTCTCTCCTCACAAGAGTTATAAAGAAAACTTAAACTTATTTCTTAAAGAAAATAAGTCTTTAGATTCCTTGCCTTCCCAATAGAACTCCATGAATATGTTACAAATATTACAAAAATCTTTAATTATTGCCATAATATTTATCTTTATCGCCTCCTGTAGTTCAGTAAAAACCATAATTATTAAAAGAGCTACTCCTCCCTTATTAAATATTGATCATTTTAAGAAGATAGCGATAATACCTTTAACTAATCAAGAATATCAAGAATCTGCTCAAAAAATTACTTCTCTAATAAGAAATATCTTCTTTGAAGTTAATAAATTTTATACTTTATCAGAAGTGGAAACCAATAAGATATGTTCTCCTCAAGAAGTAAAGCTTATTAATTGGGAAGAACCAAAAGTGGTAGCTGATTTATGCAAAAAGCACAATATTGACGCCGTGTTCTTAGTAAAAGTTAATAAATGCAAAGAAGATGACTTTATTAGCACCAATATTGATAGTTACTATTCCAAGACAGAAAATAGATATATTACTTATACCGTGGATGAAAAAAATTATACTATTTCTTTAGATGTGGTTTTTAGGCTATATGAAGGGAAAGATGGTCAGATAATATGGGAAGAAAGAGAAGATACCAACATATCTCAAATTTTTCCTTCTCTTAAAAAAATGGAAGAGAATAATCAACTGCTTTATTCTTTAGTTAAAAAACATACTCAAAGTCTTATCTCTAAAATATCTCCTAAGGAAAAAATGATTAAAAGAAAGGTAGTCTTTGAATAAATACTTATGAGAAGATTAACTATATTTTTAGTTTTCTTTTTTATCTGCCTGCCTAATCTTTTAAAGGCTCAAGAATTTGGAAAAAATAAGGTAGTCTATGACCATTTTACCTGGCAAATTATGAAGACAGAGCATTTTGATATCTATTTTAATCCTGAAATTTATAATTTAGCCAAAAAGGCTTCTCTTATGGCGGAAGAAGCTTATCAGAAGATCAGCGAAGACCTCTCTTGTCATGTGGAAAAAAAAATTCCTTTTGTCTTATTTAAATCCCATTATGATTTTGAACAGACAAATATTATCTTAGAGCTTATTGACAAAAATGTAGGTGGATTTTCTGAAGTCTTTAAATCGCGCCTGGTCGTTCCTTTTGAAGGTTCATACAAGCAACTTGAGACAGTAATTACTCATGAACTTACTCATATCTTTACTTTTAATATCTTATATAAAGATGCTTTAAAATCTATCTTTACTAACCAGTTTCTCTATAATCCTCCTCTTTGGTTTATGGAAGGCTTAGCTGAGTATGAAACAGGAGACTTAGACTGTAAAGGAGAAATGGTTTTAGCTGATGCGGTAATTAATAATTACCTTATTCCTTTGAGTAACTTGAATGATCTTAGTGGATTTTCTCAATCTAACACTTACTTAGCTTATAAAGAAAGCCATTCTTTTTTGAACTTTGTGGCCTCTAATTATGGAAAAGAAAAGTTAGCTTATTTAACCAAAAGACTGGCTGTAGATAAAAATATAGAAGAATTATTTCAAAAAATCATAGGAGAAGACCTTCTTAAAGTAGAAAATAAGTGGAGGATATCTCTTCAGCAAAGATACTTTCCTCAAGTAAAAGTTAGAAAAGATCCATCTTCGATAAGTAGAAAGATATTAAATGATAAGGAATATGCTCTTCTGCCTATTTATTCTCCAGGAGGGGAGATGCTTCTTTTCTTGGCTAATCACAAAAGCTACTTAGATATTTTTTTAGCCCGAGAAGAAGATGGTAAGATTATAAAAAATTTAACTTCTCCTTTGAGATTTAAACATTTTGAAGATTTAAATACTCAAGGAAGGTTCTTATCTTGGTCTGGCAATTATATTGCTTTTATTGCTAAAGATAAAGGGCGTGATCATATCTATCTTTGGGATATCTTGGGAGATAAGATTGCTCATAAACTAAGCTTTAAAAAGTTTAATACCATTACTTCGTTAGATCTTTCCCATGATGAAAAAAGGGTAGTCTTTTCTGTTCAAGAAGAAGAGCACTCAGCTATTTATATCTACCATATTTCTGAAAAAATACTCAGAAAGGTAACTTCTTACGCTTTAGATAAGGAGCCGGTGTTTTCTCCTGATGATAAATACCTTGCTTTTGAGCGAGAAGAAAATAATTCTAAGAATATTTACCTCTATTCTTTAGAAGAACATAAACTGGAAAAGGTAATTTCTAATAAGGCCGATAACATTAATCCTTCTTGGAAAGATATGGAGAATATATATTTTGTGAGCAATTATGAGGGTAGATTTAATCTTTTTCTTTACAGCTTAAAAGATAATAAATGTTTTCAAGTTACCAACGAATATGGAGGTATTTTTTGGCCGACTGCTTCGCCAGATAAGAGTAAGGTTGCTTTTACTTCTTACTTTAATGGAGATTATAATATCTTTGTCTTAAGAGATGAAGAAATAAGACTTAAAGAATGTAATTTTGACCTTAATCACCATGTAGTTCCTAAGCTTACCTCACAGGTTAAAGAAACTGCTTTAGAAGTTTCTAACTATAAAGTTAAGATGGCCTTAGATTGGGCCCAAGGAAGTTTTGCTTATTCTACCTTATCTGGTCTTTCTGCTACTACGCAAGTAGCCGCAAGTGATATTTTAGGTAATCACCGTTTTATTCTAACTACAGATTATTTAGCTTCTATTGGTAGCTTTAAGGACTTTAATTTTTATTTAACCTATTTATATCTTACTAGAAAACCTCAAATAGGAGTGGGGTTATTTAATTGGGGTAATTATTTTTACTATCAAGAAGATAAGATTATGGATAGAGATTCTGGAGGATTGTTCTTTTTAAGGCATCCTTTGAGTAAATACTGTCGCTTAGATAGTGGATTTCTTTTTGAGCAAAAGACAAGGAAGTATATCGAGACAATAAAAGAGACGGAGATCAAAAAGGCTAATTCTGTCTTTTTAGCCTATACCGTCGATACCAGTAGTTGGAACTATAAAGGACCTGTTAATGGCCAGAGATCTCTTCTTGCTATTGAAAAGTTTTTTAAGATTTCTAAAGATGATTTAAAGTACACAAATTATAGATTAGACTTAAGAAGATACTTCCAGATAAGCCAGGAGTCTTCCTTGGCTCTTCGTCTCTTATGTCTTCACAGCGAAGGCAGCCATCCTGAGGATTTTTTCCTGGGGGGAAGCAATACTTTAAGGGGTTATGATTATGATGAATTTAGAGGTAATAAAGTAGTTTTGCTTAATACAGAAATTCGCTTTCCTTTTATCAAATTGATCTATCTTTCTTTTCCTGTTCCGATAGCGATTAAGAATATTGGAGCTAATTTATTTGTAGATTTGGGTTCGGCCTGGCTTAAAGGCGAAAACCCTCGATTATGGATTGCTTCAAAAAAGAAGATCGGAGATAATTTCCATATGAGTACAGGAATTGGCATTAGAACTACTTTGGGACTTTTTCCTTTGCGATTTGACTATGCTTGGCAGACCAATTTAAGAACGTCGAGTAAACCAAATTTAGAAATTAGCATTGGGTATGACTACTAATCAAAGAGTTTCGATAGCCTGCTCAACGAAATTTATCTTAAACTTGAAAAAAAATAAGTAGAAAACGGCGACTATGAAAAAAGAGAATAAAAATTTATTCATTATTTTTGGGACTATGTTCTTAAAAACAAAGAGATATACCTGAATATTTCTTTTTCCATTCTTGCTCAATAGCTGTAGCTCCAGTTAAATTTATTTTGCTAATGACCATTAATGCCTTCTTTTCAAAACATAATTAGCTATCACAGAAAGAAAGATTTTAACTTTAGAGTCTTCTATATTGTCTAAGTTCTTTTTAGCTTTTTTGATATACTTTTTTCCTACTTCTAAAGCTTCTTCTAAATAACTACCTTCTTTTAATAACCTCATTAACTCTTTTTTATCGTAATTAAAAATGTCGTCTATCTCTTGATCCTTATTTAATAAGTAAATAACAGGCAAGGTTAATCTTCCTTTACTCAAATCATTTCCAGCATTTTTCCCTAGCTCTTTTTCACTAGAGATTAAATCTAAGCAATCATCTACAATTTGAAAAGCTATGCCAATATTTAACCCATAATTTTCCATGGCTTTTATTTCAATTTCACTACTCTTTCCTAATAATGCTCCAGATTTACAACAAGCTGATATTAAAGAGGCTGTTTTATCTTCAATAATTTTTAAATATTCATCTTTCCTTAACTTTTTGTCATACTGCCTCTGTTGCTCTCTTATTTCTCCTTGGCAAACTTTACTTACGGCTTGCGAGATACTACTTAGTATTTCTTGGTCAAAATTATTAACTAAGAGCAAAAAACTTTTGCTGAGTAAATAATCTCCAAAAATTACAGAAATTCTATTTCCCCATTCATGGTTTAAAGTATACTTGAATCTCCGCTTACAAGCTTCATCTATCACATCATCATGGATAAGGGTAGCGGTATGGATAAGCTCCATTACAGCAGCCAGAATTATATCTTTTTCCGTGTTCTTTTTATCATTCAAAGAAGCAGAAATTAAGACTAGCAAAGGACGTAATCTCTTGCCCGAAAGAGTTGGTAAATATTTAATCATCTTATTTACATCTTTATCTTCACTCTTTAAGCAATCTCTTATTATCCCATCAACCTTGGATAGTTCTTCCTTAAACTCCTTATAAACATCTAAGATTGTAAGATTAAAATAGTCGGTAGTTTTCATTTATGCTTTTACTCCATCTTTTATAATCACTTAATTTCCAACATTTCTCTCCATCTTCATTTCCCTGGGAAAGTTCTCTTAAGCCACATTTAGCTTCTTGGCAATTTAAACAATTACCCAAACAATCAGCTATTGGTTCAAAATACTTTCCTCTTTTAATATAAATAGGAATATTAATGCCTTCGCAATTTTCACTACTCATAAATTCTTGATTTAAACCTCTGATCTTATCTTTAACCATTTCAAATTCCATACATAGGGCAAAAGATATATTATTTTTATCGCAAGTCTCCCTTAAAAAACTAAATATCCTTTTTCGATAATTAATATCAGCATGTAAACAATTCTTAATTGACTCTTGGTACAACTTTTTATATTCGTAAAATATACTTATCCCAAAATTTTTAATATAATTTAAAGTTTCTTGATACATTATCTTTGATATATCCAAACAACTAGCTATAATATGAGAAGCCCCTTCATCCCTTACTCTTTTTATCAAATCTCTTAATTCTTCTTTTTGATCATTTAAAAAAGGTAAAATAGGATCAATTCTACAGACTGCATAAATACCACTCTTGGCTAAAGATCTTATATTGCCAAGAAGCTGTTCAGTGGTAGCTCCTTTCTTCATTAATCTTTTTCTCAAGCCTTCCTTTAAGGTTAAGATAGAAACTTGACCAAAAGAATGTCTTTGTTGTTTTAAAAGCTCCAAAACTTCTTTACTAATTACTTCTTTGGTAATAAATTCAATAGGAATATTTCTTTTTATAAATTCCTTAATAATTCTTTCAGTGATTTGATATTTATTATTTAATTCTGAAAATAATTCACTTACTGGAGAAAGATAGCCACAACTGGCTATCTTTATTTCATCTAACTGAGAAGCTACTCTACGATCAAAATCTTTAAAGACAGTGACTACTTTTTCTTCTTGGCATAACTTAAAATATCCAAAGTCATAACCTTTGGTGTAACAAAAAAAACAATCTACACTGCAACCGTGATAAGGATTTAAGAGCAATCTTTCAGAGGTGCATTCTCTATGCTTACTTAACCAACCATGAAGTTCTTTATTGGTCTCCACTAAAATATGGGCATAAGGCTCCTCTATCACTTCATATTCTTTGATTGCCCTTCCTATATTTACAGATACTTTTCTACTGGATAGATGCATAGCTTCTTTGCCTTGAAGATTTAGATAAACAGGGGATTACAAACTATAAACTATAGTCTTTCTTAATTTTTCTGAATTTGACTGACCACCGAACGTTTACTTATACTTTATTACAAATATCGGGAAGTTTTTTAGAATAACTTGTTTCTTTAATATATCTTAGGATGTGATTAACGCAGGCTATGGTTAGGGAGGCCAAATCTTCACCTTGTAACTTCTTAACTTTATTTCCTGAAAAGAGCACCTTAAATTCACTAAGAAAATCTTCATCGGTTTTCATATAAACAAAGTAAAGATTGACATTTGGAAAGATTTCTTTGCTGATTACCCAATCTTCTCCTAAGTTTAATTTTTCGACTTTTCCTCCAATATAATTAGCTAAATCTTGAAGATCGTTGATATATTCAAGGGCTTCTTTTCTTTTTTCTAATTCTCTGTTTGTATATTCATGATGAGGACTTATTAGTCCTTCTATCTGTTTAATAGTTATTAACTCTTTCATAGCTTATTATTTCCTTCTAATTTAATAGTTATTAACTCTTTTAGAGCTTAATATTTCCTTAAATAAACTTATCTCTTATCCTTTTAAGCAATAATTGCTTTGTTAGTTATCAATCTTTTCCTATATTCTCATATTTTCCAACTGACTCTCTTCTATGGCTATCTCTTTTCTTAAAGATTCATCTCTATCTATCTGACAAAGAACAGTTACTGGTATTTCTTTGGGAGCATCGCTATAACGAACAGTTATTTTGGAGGCAAGTTGAATTACCTCCTCATTTAATCTGCCTTGAATAATTACCACGGGAGTAGTATAATCTGTAACTTTAAGAATACTATCTTCTTTTTTAGCAAGTTTTAACAATTGCTCATTTTCATCTTTATTACGACCTACAATTACTTTAGTCAGATTAGAAACTCGAAAATGACGGCCAATTTTAAGTAGTTTGATGTCACGCCATAATGGATTTTTTAAATGATTAAGCAAATCTCGCAGTTTTTTAGCAAATATAGGATCGGTAAGAAGACAACCCCCGGCTGGACAAAGATAATCGTTGATTTTGTAATGAAGAGCCAGTTTTATTTGTGGTCTTCGTGATCGACCCCTAATATTTAATAGTTTGTCCCTGTTGATAATGCCTATCTTTTCTGGAAGGGTAGGGTTCAGAACTTGAGCTGATAGTGGTCGCAAGATAAGCCCTTCTAAGCCTGCTTCTTTTTCAATAAGTTCCATAGCTTTCCGGTGTTGAGACATAGGTCTTTGTCCTAATACTTCGCCGGTAATCATAAAAGAAGCTTTGATCTCTTCCATATAACTTTTGGCTTTTTTAAACATTAAGATCCGACAGTCGATACAGGGGTTCATATTTTTGCCATAACCGTATTTAGGACTTTTGACCATCTCTAAGTATTCCTTACCAAGCCCAATTACCTTTAACTTAACGTCAAGTTTTTCCGCTACTTTTTTCGATTCAAGTTGACAACTATTTTTACGATTACATTGACAGAAAGGGCTAGTAAAATTTAAGGCCACTATTTCTATTCCTTGGTCCAACAAGAGCCTGATGGTTAAAGTTGAATCAAGTCCGCCCGATAATAAAGCTATTGCTTTTTTGTCCATAATTTTTATAAATAATTTAAATAATTCAGCAATTCTCTCAAATTAAATTCAAAAGACTTAATCTTCATCAGATGCTTAGTATTTCCAAATTCTTTTTAGAAATTATACAAAAGAAATTACACAAAAGCCACAGCTTTTAACCTGTGGCTTTTATATTTTCTCAATTATTTTTTAAATTTGTCTTATCAAGAGACCAGCTGTATTCTTAAAAATATTTCTTGGGAATTCTCATGGCATAAAAAGAACGATAGACAAAGATTAAAGCAATTAATAGAAAAACTATGCCTACATAAGGAGCATTAGCTCTAAATTCCTCAGAAATAGCAATCTCCATGGCCAGAAGACCAAACAAGGTAGTAAATTTAATAATGGGATTCATAGCTACTGAAGAAGTATCTTTAAACGGATCACCTACTGTATCTCCTATTACTGTAGCATCATGGAGAGGAGTTCCTTTTTGCTTTAATTCTACTTCTACTATTTTCTTGGCATTATCCCAACATCCTCCAGCATTGGCCATAAATATTGCTTGAAATAAACCAAAGACAGCAATAGCAATAAGGTAGCTAATAAAGAAGGCGGTAGGGGCACTTAAACTTGCAAGCTCCTTAGGGTCTGTTATTCCAACTAAGTTACCTGGTGCAGAAAAGAAAGCAAAGGCTAAAGCAAAGGAGAATACGACAATGAAGATATTAAACATGCCTTTTTGAGCATACTGGGTGCAAATCTTTACTACTTCTCTTGAATTTTCAGCGGAAGCTTTCTTCTCAGTAGTATCTAATTTGATGTGCTTCTTAATAAATTCTACAGTTCTATAAGCACCTGTGGTTACCGCTTGGATAGAAGCTCCTGTAAACCAAAAGATTACTGCGCCTCCACAAATAAAACCTAAAAGAGTATATGGATTTAAAAGATTTAAAACAGCTTCTGGTTCAATGCCAAGTGTTTTTTTAAGCACCAGAATAAGCGAGAAGATCATGGTAGTAGCTCCTACTACTGCTGTTCCAATTAATACTGGCTTAGCAGTGGCTTTAAAGGTATTTCCAGCACTATCATTTGATTCTAAATAATGTTTTGCCTTACTAACATTAGGCTTAAAACCAAAATCTCTTTCAATTTCTTTAGTTATGTTAGGTATGGATTCAATAAGTGATAATTCATAAATTGATTGAGCATTATCGGTCACCGGTCCATAGCTGTCTACCGCAATGGTTACTGGTCCCATGCCTAAAAATCCAAAAGCCACCAAGCCAAAAGCAAAGATTGAAGAATACATCATCAACTCAGGGGGGATATATAAGCTTGAAGCATAAGAAATCGCCATGAGCGATACCACCACCATTCCAATCCAAAAAGCACTAAAGTTTCCGGCCACAAGACCAGAAAGGATTGTCAAGGACGGCCCACCTTCACTTGAAGCTGTAACTACTTCATTAGTATGTTTGGACTTGGAGCTAGTGAAGATCTTTGTAAATTCAGGAATAAGAGCGGCCCCTAAAGTTCCACAGCTAATAATGATAGAAAGAATTAGCCAGAGATTAGCAAGGTTACCAGGAAGTGAAGATAACTGCCAGTAACTAACGCCAAAAGTCATCAAGATAGAAAGAATTGAGGTAATCCAAATTAAACTTGTTAAAGGTTTTTCATAATCAAACTCATCTTTATGAGCATAGGCTAAATTACTAACTGCTTTATTAATCCAGTAAGCGACAAGAGAAGTAGCGATCATTAAGATACGCATCAGGAATATCCAGGTTAAGAGTTGAATTTGATATGCTTCGTTAGAGACAGCCAGAACGATAAAAGAAATAAGAGCTACACCTGTTACTCCGTAAGTTTCAAAACCATCGGCGGTAGGACCAACGCTATCACCGGCATTATCACCGGTGCAATCAGCAATTACGCCAGGATTACGAGGATCATCTTCTTTAATCTTAAAGACAATCTTCATTAAATCAGAACCAATATCAGCAATTTTAGTAAAGATTCCTCCGGCAACACGAAGTGCACTTGCTCCCAAGGATTCACCAATGGCAAAACCAATAAAACAAGCACCAGCTAATTCCCGACGGACAAAAAGGAGAATAATAAGCATCATAATTAATTCTACACTTACTAATAAGACTCCAATACTCATTCCTGCTCGTAAAGGAATGTTTGAAAGGTTAATAGGTTTTCCTTCTAAGGCAGCAAAAGCAGTCCTACTATTAGCTAAGGTGTTTATCCGTATGCCAAACCAAGCTACACCATAAGAACCTAAAATTCCAACTACAGACCAGGCTAAAATAGTTAAGACACCACTTACTTCCATATGTTGCAAGTAGCCAAAATAAAAACCAATACATATAGCAATAAAGACTTCAAGAACGATTAAAAGTTTTCCCTGTTGAATGAGATAAGTTTTACAGGTCTTAAAAATAAGCTCACCAATATCTGTCATCGATTTATGAGCTTTTAAACTTTTTAACTTAAGATACTCAAAAATCCCAAAAATAAATCCTACAATACAAATAACAAACCCCATCAAGAGCAAATTGTAACTTCCCGTAGCCTTTATATCTGGGATTACTAATTCTGCTTCACTTGCTATTAACGGTGAAGTAACTAACATTAAGGCTAACGTTAATAAAATTTTACTCATCTTTTTGTTTACCCCTTGAAACATTCCCTGAAAGATCCTTAACAACTTTTGCCTCCTTTTTATAAAATTTAAGTTTTTAAGTGAGCCTTTCAAGCAAGGCCTAAACTCTTTTAGTAAGATACTAAATTTTTATTTACTTGTCAAATAAATAATTTTCCTTGTAACAGCAAAATGAAAATGTCCTGTTTTCCGTTATGGCAGGTAATTATCAAGAGTGTCTCTTTTAGATCTTCGGGATGAGCCAAATTTTTATTGAGTAAAGTAGTAAAATGTGTTAAAAATTAGCCAATAGTCAAAAGGGGGAGGAAATTTTGTCTTTATTATTAAAACTAATTAAAGATCGTCGAAGCGTAAGAGAGTTTACCGATCAAGAGATAAGCAAAGACTTGATTGAAGAAATCTTAGAAGTAGGAAGATGGGCTCCTTCGGGATTAAATAATCAACCTTGGAAATTCTTAGTAGTTACCAAAAAAGAGGTACTAAATGAAATTTCTAATTATACCAAGTACCAAGAGATAATTAAAGCAGCTAAATTGTTGATAGTAGTCTTTTTAGACAAAGAAGCTTCTTATCACTACCTAAAGGATGTTCAAGCCGTGGGAGCTTGCCTTCAAAATATGTTACTCTTTATTCATGAATTAGGATTAGGAGCATGTTGGTTGGGAGAAATTCTTAATCAAAGTAAAGATTTAAGTAAGTATTTAGGAATTTCTGATCATTTAGAATTAATGGCAATTTTAGCTATCGGATATCCTGTTATTAGAGAAAGAATTTCTACTCGAAAAGAGTTAAAAGATTTAATTATTGGTTGGAAATAAGGATGGAAAAGGTTAGATACCATTTTTTTGTTTCTGGATTAGTCCAAGGGGTATTTTTTCGAGCTGAAACTCGAGCTAAAGCTATTCAACATGGAGTAACAGGATGGGTAAAAAACTTAGCTGACAGTAGAGTAGAAGTAATGGCAGAAGGAGAAAAAGAAGAGGTAGAAAAGTTAGTTGAGTTTTGCCAAGATGGCCCCCCAGGAGCGAAAGTAATTAGAGTAGAACTAAAAGAAGAAAAACACTTAGGTAAATTTGATAAATTTGTGATTAAGTATTCGTCATATCATCCTTAGATTTTATGGAAATAGTCTTATTAGAACCACCAAAACTACTTTCCCAATATAAATTTCAAGAAGTAACTAATGCTCCACTTTCTGCTTGCCTTATTACTCCGTATCTCTCTTCTCTTCTTAAAGATCATGGCTTTAAGGTTAAAATTGTTGACGCTCGTGATAAGTCCATAGAAGAAGCCATTATCTTAATCCAAGATGAATCACCAGCTCTTTTAGGAGTTCATTTAGTTTATCAATGGGAAGAGACGGCGGAGATTTTTAAGATGTTAAAAGAGATAAAGAACAAGTTTTCACCTTTTATTAATCTCTATGGCTTTTACCCAACTTTTGCTTACCAGGAATTATTAATTGAAAATCCCTTTAGTATCTACCTCGATACTATTACCATAGGAGAACCTGAACATACTTTTTTAGAATTAGCCAAGCTGGTAATTTACAAAAAACCATTAGGAGAGCTTTTTAAAATTAAAGGCTTAGCTTTTGTAAAAGACCAAAAAGTAGTAAGAAACCATGATCGGCCTCTTATTATGGACTTAGATAGCCTTCCTTTTCCCGATAGAACAAGTTTAAAGGATAATTCTATTAAGTATATCTTAGGAAGTAGAGGATGTTATCATCAATGTAGTTTTTGTTATATAAGTTCATTTTACAAAGGAAGCCTTTGGAGACCAAGAAGTGTAAAAAACATAATTAGTGAAATTTCTAAATTAGTAGCTCAAGGAAATAATTACTTTTATTTTGCTGATGCTAATTTTTTTGGAAAGGATTTAAAAGAAAAAAAACAACGAGGATTAAAGCTGGCTTTCCTGCTCAAGAAATTAAGAAAAGAGATTAAATTTGGTTTAGAATGTCGAACCAGTGATGTCCACCAAGAAGTATTTAAAGCACTTAAAGAAGCAGGCTTAAGAGAGGTTTTTTTAGGGGTAGAAAATGCTTCTTTAAGTACTTTAAATAGATTTAATAAACAAGATAGTAATGGTCAAAACAAAAAAGCTCTTAAGATCATCCAAGATTTAGGGATAAATTTGTTTTTAGGGTTTATTATGTTTGATCTGGAGACCACGACCAGTGATTTAAAGAAAAATTTATCTTTTCTTCAGGAATTAAATCTTTTAAAGAAACCTTCCGTTACGGCGCACCTTTTATCTCATCGGGAAAGTGTCTTTCAGGGAACCCTATCTTACCAAAGATTACTGGCTAAAAATCTCTTAAGGTTCTCCAAATTCTCAAGATACGAAGGATTTTACACCTTTTCTGATTACCGCATAGGTATTATTTATCAAGTAGTGGAAAGATTTTGCTTGACCGTATTAAATGCCTTAAAAGGAGAAGACTTGAATTGTTCCTTAGAAACTACCCAAGAGCACAAATTTAAGGAGATCAATGATTTATTGGTTCTTAGCTTTCAAGAGACCATCTCTTATTTTGAAGATGATAAAAATTGCTTTAAAGAAAAAGTTTCGGAATTCCAAGAAAAGATTTTAGCTATGTTTTCTTGAGCCTAAATAGCTTGAGACTTGACAAAAGACGGAAGTTATCTTATGATAAGGTTCATAGGAGGGGTGGATAGCTCAGTTGGTAGAGCACCTGTGTCACATACAGGGGGTCGCAGGTTCAAGTCCTGTTCCGCCCACCAAGATTAAACTTTCCGATTTTTTGCCGACCGATTCAGCCGCTCTTCGCGCCATCAGTTCCGTTATAAAAGTTTATCCAAGCACAAATTGCACAAATTCAGCGGTCAAAGCAGTCAATAAATAAAAATAACTAAAAGCTTCTGGCTGAATGCTACAAGCTTTTGTCCAAATATCCATGAATAAGACAAGCTTTATACAGTAACAAGTACCTTCTTACCTATAGACTCCTCTTCTCTTTTTTTATCTAAAATTATTGGAATTTCTAATCGTTGTTCAGTAGTTGTTAAGATAGCTTCTATCATTTCAGAATAAGACATTTCAGTAGCCTTGGCCATCTTAGCCAAGTGTCCATCCCAACACCAACCTGGATTAGGATTTACTTCAAGAAGTTTAGGAACTCCATCAGTATCCAATCTCCAATCAAATCGACAGTAATCCCGGCATTCTAACCTCTCGTACAACTTTAAGCAGCATTCAATAATCACTCTCTTGGTATTCTTGGGCAGAACAGCAGGAATAGACTTTATATTCCAATAAGGTGAGTTAGAAAGCCACTTAGCTTCGTATCCACATATTTTAGGAAGCTCTGAGGGAAGCGCAGAATAATCCTCTTCCATAATGGGCAAGATGTTATAAGAATCAGGAGGATTTCCTATTATTCCCACGGTGAGATCTTTGCCCATAAGAAGCTCTTCCACCAGGATAGGTTTATCATAGCCAAATTTTTCCCTGATTTCTGAAATAGCATTAACTAATCCTTCGATATTATAAGCCACACTCTTTTGAGTTATTCCAAAACTCGAATCGCCAAAGTTAGGTTTTACAATAATAGGAAAGCCAAAAGGAAGACTAAAGATGGTATCTTCTTGTTTGATAAAGAATGCCTTAGGAACAGTAATCTCCATCTCCTTGGCAATTCCTCGCACAAGGGATTTGTCATAACAGTAAGCCAGAGATTGAGGTCCCGAACCAGTATAAGGAATACCTATTATTTCTAACATTGCCGGAAGATGAAGTTCTCTTCTGGGATCGTTATTATATCCCTCATCACATAAATTAAAGATAAAATCAACTTTCCCTTTCATCTTCATCAAATCTGAAGGTAAAGTATCATGATTATTTAGGTAAACAAAATGGTAATTTTTTAGTAACTTCAAGGCTGACTTTAACTGGTCTATAGTATAAAAATCATTGTCGTCAAAGACAGAATAAGGTTTTAAAGGATCTGGTTTATTTGGATCTCCTAAAATTACAGCGATATTCTTTATTACTTCTTTTGGCACTTTTTTAATAGCTGACCATTCTTTTCTTATTATAGCCGTAACTACTAAACATCTCTCCATCATCCCTAAATCTTGATTTCGCTTAGAATTAGGAGAAAATTCACCATGAAAAGTTACATCTGTAAAACCAGTTTCTTTTAAAAGTTGCATTAAACTTTCCTTAGAATAAAGCCTTTCGGCGTAAAATTGGTCAGCAATGACCCCTTTTTCTGCATGGGTAATAACTTCCCTTGAAATCAAACGTTGTTTATCCTTAGAAAAAGACCGCTCTCGACAAACAAAATACTTTTCATCTATCCACTCCCACGAACGAGGCTGAAAATTTTCAACTAAATACTCACCATCAGCTACATTAATTAAAAGCTTGCCCCAAGGTTTTAACACTCTAAATATTTCTTTTAGTACTCTCAAATCATCATGCATCGTCTCGAAATAACCAAAACTATTACCTAAAATCATCACAACATCAAAAGTATCAGGTAAATATGGGAGCTTCCTCGCATCGCCTTCCTTAAATTTTACATTTAAGAGTTCTTTTTTAGCCAATGACCGAGCTCTGTGGATCAGATAATGAGACCGATCTAATCCTTCCACATTCTTAAATCCTTTCCTCGCTAATTCAAGTGAATGCCTTCCCTGGCCACAACATAGATCTAAAATCTTATCTTCTGGCTTAAATCCCAAAATATTTAAGAAAATTTCACTTTCTTGGGAAGTTATCTGCTGGTCATCTATTACATCTGCATCTGTCTTCAAGTAAAGTGAATTAAAGATTCGCTTCCACCAATCTTGATGAACATGTTCTTCAAGATCAAGAATAGGACCAAAACATCTCGTTTCTTTGATTTTCTTTTTATAGGGAAGTTTTTCTTTTGTTAATTTTCCATTCATGATTTAATTCCCTTTCTTTCCTCAAAGAACCTACCGCCACACTTCTCGGATTCAACAGGGTCACTATCACCTAAAACCTCTACCCCAAAACAATCACCCTTCTCCTTATCAATAGGCTTGTAGTGAATGCAATCTTTGCATCTCTTTCCTTCCATCTCCATTACCTCCTCCTACAAAATTAAAGCCATTATCCACCTCTCCTTTTTATCAAAAAAAATAAAAAAGTAAATAAAAAATTTTATAAAAATAAGATTTTTTACAGAAGTGAACAAAACAAAGCCTTGACAAGATCTATAGCACTTACTAATGAAAATTCGACATAGAGCAAATTAACTTGAGGGCAAACAAGTTTATCTTTTGTTGCTCGGTATTATTTCCTATATAAGGTTTTCGTTAATAATTAACTGGGCTTTGGCAAATTTGCAAAATTACTTTAATTTGGAATTCTATGGTACCTTTAATTAAATCAAATATCAAAAATAAAAATGCAAAATGACAAATCAAAATTCAAAAAGGATTTCAAAAAGAGGTTATATAGCTTTACTCTACGACTTATAGAATTCCTCGATAAATTATCGAAGGA
>JAHJRX010000026.1 GCA_018830565.1 bacterium
AACCCCAGTGTGAAATATAATCCCGTTCTCGTCGGCTCTATACATCCACATCCACCGAACATGTGGTTTGTTATCAACGCATGTTGCCAAAGTGCAAGACATGTTTTTGTTGATAAATTCAAATAGCTCTTTCTGTGTCATTTTTTCCTCCTTTTTTATTTCTAATTTATAATTAGAAATCCTAAAAGAAATGGTAAATATATCATTTAATTAATGGAGTCTAAACCAAAAACTTTTTCACAAAAATTTATATGTTTACTTTATAATATTTATAACATATCTTATTATAATATGTTTTACTATCTTTTGTCAAATTTTATAATGATTAGGTAGTCTAAAATAGACTTCGTAAATCCCTTAATTATCAGACTCCATTAGAAGTCTTTAAGTCGAGTGTTGCATTTGCTGGTTGAATGTAGCATTTAATTTTTTTAAAAGGAAAATGAAGATGAATAAACAACCTTATATCTTAGTAGTTGATGACGAAATAAGCATTATTGAATCTTTTAAACTCCTTTTAGATGAAACTAAATATAAAGTAGAAGGAGTTCAAAGTGGCGAAGAAGCTATTAAAAAGGTGATTAGCGAGGAAGTAAATTTAATCTTATTGGATATCAGACTTCCTGGTATTGATGGAATTAAGGTTTTAGAAAGAGTTAAAAGTATTGATAAAAATATGGAAGTAATTATGATTACCGCTACAAAAACAATCAAGAGCGCTGTTGAAGCGATGCGTTTAGGAGCTTATGATTATGTAAATAAACCTTTTAATGTAGAAGAGATTAGAGTAATTATTGAAAAAGCTTTAGAAAAACATAACTTAACCAAAGAGGTTAACTATCTTAAAGCAACAAAGGAAGAAGAAAGACCTTTAGCTTTTGAAAGTATTGTTGCTAAAAGCTCTAAGATGCACCAAATCTTTGAATTTATGACCCAAATTTGCCAAAATGACGCTACTATCTTAATTACAGGAGAAAGTGGTACCGGCAAAGAACTTATCTCTCGCACTATTCACTCTAATAGCCTTAGAAAAGGCAAACCTTTTATTGCTGTTAATTGTGCCGCTATTCCTGAAAATCTTTTAGAGAGTGAATTCTTTGGCCATGAAAAAGGAGCTTTCACAGGAGCAATTACTACTAAGATTGGTAAATTTGAATTAGCTAACGAAGGAACACTATTTTTAGATGAGATAAGTTGTTTAAAATATGATATCCAAGCTAAGCTTCTCCGTGTTCTTCAAGAACGAGAATTTGAAAGAGTGGGAGGAGAAAAACTTATCAGGACTAACGCTCGAATTATTTCAGCTACTAATACCAATTTAAAGAAAGCTGTAGAAGAAAGCCGGTTTCGTGAAGACCTATACTATCGTTTAAATGTAATACCTATAGAGCTTCCTCCTTTAAGAGAGCGTAAGGAGGATATTCCTCTCTTAATTGAATACTTTATAAAATACTTTAATGAAAAATTTAATAAAGATATTAAAGGCATCAGTGGCCAAGCTGTTGATATCTTAATGAATTATTCTTGGCCTGGAAATGTTAGAGAATTAAATAATATCATAGAAAGAATGATCGTCTTAAGTAAAGAAAAATCCCTTCAAGTTCATCAACTTCCCTTAGATATCCTAGTAGCTGGCGAAGAAGAGATTAAAGTTAAAGAGGATTTGCTTTTAAAGGAAGCCAAAGAAAGTTTTGAAAAGCAATATATCTTAAATATCTTAAAGAAGAATAACTTTAATCAAACTAAGACCGCTAAGCTCTTGGGTATTCACAGAACTACCTTAATAGAAAAGATAAACTCTTTGGGTATAAAGAATAAGGCTGATAGTAGTTATTAACGAAAACCTTCTATTGGGAAATAATACCGAGCAATAAAAGATAAACTCGCTTGGGTATAAATTAATTGGCTCTAAGTCAAATTTTCATTAATAGGTGCTATCAGATGAATTTTTATCCGCTACCTTCTCTTATCTCTGTAATAGGAAACTTATCCTTAGGAGCTTTTGTTTATGCAAAAGGTAAGAAGAGCCAGGTCCATAAAAGTTTTGCTCTTTTATGCTTAATTTTAGCCTTTTTTAGTTTAAACACTTATTTAAAGCTGGTTACTCAAAGGGCTGAAAGCGCCTATCTCTATAACTATATTTTAAGCACCGGAATTATTCTTATTCCATTTGCTCTCCATTATTTTTCCTTCCATATTACTAAGATTAATACCCTTAAAGAAAAAATAGCTCTAATCTTAAATGGAATCTCTACTTTATTCTTTTTGGGAATAAATCTTTCTTCTCCCCATCTCTTAGTAACTAAGATGATTCAAAAACCTTTTGGCTATGTAGCGGTAAATGGCTATTTATACCAAGTTTATCTATTAGGAGCTTTTTCTTTTATCTTTTATGCTATTTACTTAGTAACTTTAAAGTATAAGACAACTAAATCCCCTACTGAAAAAAACCAGATGTATTGTTTGTTAATAAGTTTTGGGATAGGCTCTTTAAACATTATCTCCTTTATATTTTCTACTTTAGGATACAATTACTATTCTCCCACCGGAAATATAGCTAACTTATTAGCTTTGGCCATTACTGCTTTTGCCATACTTCGTCGAGGAACGATAAGCACTTTAGTCATCTTCGAGCAAAGTTTCTTATATCTTTTATTAAGTGTGTTTATTATAGTTACTTATATAGTGGTGGTAGGTCTTTCTTATCTACTCTTTATTAAGACATTACCAGAAATATCTATCTTCGTAACTATCTTAGTAGCTATTATTATCTCTTATCTATTTCAACCCTTAAAGGAAAAATTTTCTTATTTTAGTAAAAAAATATTCTTTAAGATTGATTATGATGCCCCTACATTCTTATTAGATTTTAGCCAAAAGTTAAGTAACATCTTTGAATTAAGCAAGCTTCTCTCCATTACCACCAAAGAGATATCCGAGACTTTAAGATGTAGCCATTGTTTTATCTTACTTTATAACGAAGAAAGTAAGTTATTTGAAACAAAGGCATCTTTGGATAACAAAGACAAAAATTTAATCTTTAAAGAGGATAATTGTATAGTCAGATACTTAAGCCAAAAAGACACTCTTTTAATTAGAGAAGACTTAGATATTTGGTCGAGTCAAGATCTATCTGTTCATTTTTCTAAAGAAGAACTCTTGGTAATTATGAATGAGCTAAAGAAATGTAAAGTAGCTATTTGCATCCCTTTATCTTCTATGGAAAGAATGTTTGGTATTTTATGCTTAGGTGATAAAATAAGATCTATTTACACCCCCCTCGATCTATATGTCCTAAAGTCTATCAAAGAGCAAATTAGCATTTCGACTAAAAATCTGATGCTTTTAGAAGAAATGAAGAAGATGAAAGAAAATTTATACCAAGCAGATAAATTAGCCACCATAGGAACTTTGGTTTCTGAAATTGCTCATGAAATTAGAAATCCTTTAGTCTCTATCAGTGTCTTTGCTCAATTAATAAAAGAAAAGATAGAAGATAAAAATTTTCAAGAAAAGATTAAAAGCATTCTTCCTAACGAGGTAAAAAAATTAAATAGCTTCTTAGACAAATTACTTAATTTTAGCCGAGCTTCAGAATTTCAATATCAAAAAGTAGAGATCGGGAAGATCATAGAAGA
The DNA here is from genome assembly GCA_018830565.1 of bacterium. Lineage (NCBI taxonomy): Bacteria > bacterium. Next base: position 3,639 of record JAHJRX010000026.1, read on the forward strand.
ACTCCTCTTGCTCTTAGAAGAAACATTTATTAAGCACTACCTTACTTTAGTTAAAGATTATTCTATAAAAGAAGCTTATGTTTTAGGAGAAAGTAGTCAGTTGAGACAAGTCTTTATGAATATTGTTATTAATGCTGTTCAAGCTATGCCCCAAGGAGGCCAATTGAGGGTAAGTTTAAGCCAAGAAGAAAGGTTTTTAAGTCTAAAAATTTCTGATACCGGTGGCGGTATTCCCGAAGGAAATCTCTCTAAAATATTTGAACCTTTTTATACTACCAAAGAGAAAGGAACTGGCTTAGGACTTTCTATTTGTAAAAGGATTATTAGAGAACACCAGGGAGAGATTAAAGTAACCAGTGAGGTTAATCAAGGCACTACCTTTGAAATCCAACTTCCTTTAGTCATTTAATTTTTTTCTTTTCATAGAAATAATTTCTCATTATCCCTAAAGTGTATCTACCAATAATCTTTATCGCACTTATTAATGAAAATTTGACTTAGAGCAAATTAATTTAACTTTAAACAAGTTTATCTTTTATTGCTCGGTATTATTCCCTATGTCTAATTTTTGTTAATAACTACTTCAATGACTATAAAAGAATTATTGACAAACATAAAAATAGTATTATAAAATAAGACTACTTTAAAGTCTCTTAAAGTAGTCTTGAAAGAATAATAAAAAGAAGAGGAGTTTCTTAAAATAATGCTTGTTATTATAGGGTTAGCTGTAGTTTTAGGAAGTGTAGGATTTGGATTTTTCTTAGAACATGGTAATTTCCATATGCTCTTCCAGCCAGCAGAGCTGGTTATTATTGGTGGAGCATGTGCTGGCGCTTTAATAACAGCTACTCCAATGAAGACCATAAAGCTTCTCATTAACGGTTTCAAAGAAATGTTTGGCGCCCATTCAAGTAAGGAATCTTATCTAGAATTATTCTCCTTATTAAATCGAATATTTATCAAGATAAAAAGAGATGGCCTTATCTCTATTGAAGGAGATATAGAAAATCCAACAGAAAGTCTCATCTTTAGAGAGTATGGACATATTTTAGCTAATAAGCTTCTCCTGTTATTTATCTGCGATAACCTAAGGGTAATTATGACCGCTACTAATATGCCAGCTCATCAATTAGAATCATTATTAGAAGTTGATATTGAAGTTGTTCAACATGACACGGTAGCTCCATCTATGGCTATGGCTAGTATTGCTGATGCTTGTCCAGGGCTTGGTATCGTAGCAGCCGTTTTAGGAGTGATCATTACCATGGGTGTCATTGACCAACCACCAACGGTCATTGGTCATCATATTGCAGCTGCTCTGGTAGGAACAATGATTGGAGTGCTTAGTTGTTATGGTATTCTTGGTCCCATAGCTGCAAACTTGGGACATATAGCTATTGGCAAATCAGTCTTCTTTAATGTGGTAAAAATAGCCCTTGTCTCTTATGTCAGTGGCATGGCTCCACTGATAGCTTTAGAAGCTGGAAGAAGGGTGATCCCTACTGAAGAAAGACCTACTTTTGTTGAGCTTGATCAAGTAATGCGCGAAGGACCTAAATGAAAGAAGAGGAAAAAGAAGAAAAGAAGAATATCATCATCATTAAAAAAGTAAATAAAGGTGGTCATGGTGGTGGTCATGGTGGATCATGGAAAGTAGCTTACGCCGACTTTGTAACCGCCATGATGTTGTTCTTTATTGTGATGTGGCTTATCAATATGCTCACCCCAGCTCAAAGAGATGGGGTAGCTTCTTATTTTCAAACCTTTAGTATCTTTGAAAAATCAAGTTTTTCAGTAATGGAAAAGGGTGCTTTGTCAGAAAAACCATGTTTAAGTAAAACACCAGAAAAGGGCCTGGAAAAGAAGGAAAAACTAGAAAAGACAAAACAAGAAGCCATGGAAGAGAAAGAAAAGGAACTAGAGAAGAAGGAAAAAGAGTTAAAGAAAAAAGAAGAACAATTAAAGAAGAAAGAAGAAACACCAGCAGCTAAAAATCTTAAAGAGGGATTAGATGAAAAACTTAAAAATCTTTCTCTTGATAGAAGTCAGATAAAGATTGAAGCAGATAATAGGGGAGTAAAGATTCAACTTTCAGAGACAGAAGGAAGTCCCTTGTTTCCCAAAGGTAGTCCTGAGCTTACACCCCATGCCAAGAAGATGCTTAGAAAGATAGCGGAGGACATCAAGGGAACTAATTATAAATTAATAATAGAAGGACATACTGATGCTCACCCCTATGTATCGGCTGAGTATACTAATTGGGAGCTTTCCACAGCCAGAGCCTCAAAAGCAAGAAGAGAACTTGAGCTTAATGGCATAGATGCCAAACGATTTAAACAAGTAGTAGGTTATGCTGACACAGAGCTTCTGGTAAAGGATAATCCTTATGACTCAAAAAACAGAAGGATTACCGTCTTACTTCTTACCCAATAAGGAAGTAATTGACCACAACCTCTTAGCTAACTCCATCTTTAATTCTTCCAAGCCATCACCTTTTAAAGCACTAATAGCTAATCCATTATACTGCCTAATAAACTTCTCTTTCTCTTTTTGAGTAATTTTATCAATCTTATTCATTACTAAAAGTTGAGGAATATTAGCCAAACCCAAATCAACCAAGACTTCCTCTACTATCTCAATATGTTTGGAATACTTAAAAAAAGAACCGTCTACTAGATGAAGAAAGAAATCTGCATCTTCAAGTTCTTCTAAAGTAGCTCTAAAAGCAGCTAAGAGATCTTTAGGCAGATGTCGAATAAAGCCAACCGTATCGACTAAGATTATTTTTTCAAGGTTCCAAATTTTATGATCATCTTGAGACATTTCTCCCCTAAAACAAAGAAGACGAGCATGGGGATCTAAAGTAGCAAAGAGTTTATCGTCAGTATACTCATGGCTCAAAGTTAAGCCATTTAGGAGAGTAGATTTCCCGGCATTTGTATAGCCAATAATGGCTACGATGGGTATCTTATTATCCTTTCTTTTCTTTCGACGTTCTCTACGGCTAAGAGTGCTATTTTTAAGTTTAGTTTCTAAATGGCTGATCTGCTCTCTAACCCGACGGCGACTTATTTCTAGTTTTGTCTCTCCAGGACCTCGACCGCCAATACCTCCCGTAAGACGACTTAAACCATTATCTAAACGAGTTAACCTTGGAAGTCTATACTTAAGTTGAGCCAACTCAACCTGCATCTTTCCATCACTACTTTGAGCTCTCTGAGCAAAAATATCTAAGATGAGCTGCGTCCGATCCAGCACTTTTAAATCAGTCATTTCACTAATTATCCTGGCTTGGGTTGGAGTTAAATCTTGATTAAAAATAATTATATCCGCCTCGGATTGAACGCTCTTTATGACTAGATCCTCTAATTTGCCTTTGCCTAACAAATACTTAGGATCAAGTTTTTTACGAAACTGTAAGGCTGTATCCACTGCTTCTACCCCTGCCGTCCAGACCAACTCTTTTAATTCATTTAAGGCTTCTTCTGCTTCTAATCTATCAAAATCATCACTCACATGAACTAAGACAGCTCTTTCTTGGGAAGATTTAATTTTTCTTGAAATTAGAGATTTAGCCGTAAATTCTTCTTCTAAAGCCTCGATAAATTCAATAAAGTTCAGATTGAGTTTAGATATACTTTGAGGTTCAACTATCTTCCAAAACTTTTCTTCTGAATTTTGAGGCAATAGATAACCTATCGAGATTAGTGGTTCTTGACGATAAAAATCAAGGGATATCGAAGCCATCAGATCTAATCGTAGGATAACCAAGTCTACTAAATCATCTCGACTAAGAGGTTCTCTGTTTAAATGGGTATGGATAAATCTTAAACCTCTAAATCTTCCACTTCCAACTCGAAGTCTTCCAAAATCTGGAAGAACTATTTTATGGAAATCTCCCACGGCTACATAATCAACATATCCAGCCCTACTAACAAGAATTCCTACTTGTCGTCCTATTTCATTTGAAATCTCTAATAAAGACGAGGCAAGATCTAGTGGAACAATAAGGGATGGATCTATCTTTCTTCTATAAATATTTTCAAGTCGTTTAATCTGACTTGGTTTAATGCCAATTATATTTCCAAAGACTTCTTTCATTTAATCTAAAACTGCCTTAAGAAAACATATAAGCTCTTATTATTTGTAATCCATTAATTAAGTTGACATACCTCGTAGGGAAAATCCACCCCCTAACCCCCGCCAGCGGGGGATAAGCTCGAGGCTGTCCCCCGCTGGCGGGGGTTAGGGGGTGGAAATACAACTATTATGTCAAGTTATTTATCAGATTGCTTACTATTGTTTGGTTTCCTTAGTAAGATAAGACCATCTTGGGGAGGGATAGTTACTGCGGAAACTAATGACCCATCATTTACCCTTCTGTCTTGCTGGCCATCAATCTTTTTATAAATAGTCTCTAAATGAACAAATTTTGCCTTATAGGATGGATTACACAAGACAATTCCATGATCGAAATCCCTTCGCCAAACCTGATCTTCATAAAGATAAGCAGCTGTTTTAGGATTTCCAAGATAACCTCTTTTTAACCCTTTAATTCCCCCAAATTCATCAAACCAAATCTTACCAGGGTCATAAACTATCTGGTCACGGTGGAGCATCTGGCTAACACAGAAATAACCATTATTTAGTAAGGTGGTAGTAAGTCCAAATCTTACCTTTCGATAAGTAGAAAGTTCATCCTCATAGATGGCCACTTGTAAAAAACATACTTGAGGAAAAACAGCATTCTTCATTACATAATGATACTTATTGACTACATTTTCCCAGGATTTATGCCAATCATAGTTATCCATGTCCTCTATCACTATACCATTAACAGGAGAAAAGAATTCTACATTACTTAAGATAAACTTGTCAGTGGTTTCATTATTTCGAGTACAATTCAGTAAAGTTTCCATTCCTTCTGCCCATTCTTTATTAAGCTGGATAGGATCATCTTTTTTGCCATCCTTGTTTTGGTCTATATTTCTAACTTGGGAAGTTACATTTTTCCAACAATTGTCAAACATTATTCCGTCCCAACATCCTACGGACATTACTCTTTGATGAATAAATTTTGGCAAAAAAGTATTCCACCGCTCTCCTTGATCTAAAGAGCATTTATTAGTTACATCTACTAACCATTGGTCTTTAAATGCCTTAGCTTGAAAACCAAAAGAATCTTTTAACCACCAAGAATCAGGAACTCTTTTATAACGTTGGTAAGCTATAGTATGTTTTTCTTGTTTTTTTGCACTTTCATGAATCTCTATAGGATCTACATAGGCAAGAATCTTTATGGTAGGATTAAATTGCCGTAATTTATCAAATATTTCTGGTCTTTCATCTTGGACTATATCTCCAATAACCAAGATATCATAGGAAGCAATCTTTTTAAGATTTTCTTCTGTGTAATTAAATACTTGAACTGCATAGACAATCCTTGGAAAGCCATGTTCTAATTTTACAGATTTAGATTCTTTTAATGTCTGAGCTGCTGTTTTTAAAAAAGAAGTCAATAAAATAAAGACAAGCAAAGGTAAAAAAATAAACCCTGTTAGAATAAATCTCTTTTTATTTTTATCCATACTTCTTTTGGTCTTTTCTTTAGGAATAGCTCCTTATCTTTCTCAGATATACTTAGTGAAAATTAGTTGGCGAAAATTTTAGATAGATTACAGCCTATAGACCTTAGACTAAAAACCTTCCCTTAGTCTCTTAAGTCTATAGTCTAAGGTCTATAGGCTTCTTTAACATTTTTCGCAAACTTATTTTGCTTGGGTCTCTTGGGTCTAAAGCAAAAAATAAAGATTAATTGAAACAAGAATTAAACTAAATAAGCCATGAGAAATGACACGATCATCCTTTTTCATGGCTTATTCACTTAATCATTCTTTCAAAATCTAAATATTAGAAAATAACATTAAAAAACTTAATTATTAAGTAAACTACTTTTAAAATTAAATTACCCAATTACATCTATATTGCTTCCGTTACACATAAGCTTGGCTCTGCTTCCTTGTTCTTTTCGTTCCATCGGTCTAATTTCAGCTTCTCTTACCTTCTCTGGAACCGCAGGATTTTTTCCTACTTGTGCTTCTTCTCTCTTCTCTTGGGGAATTACTGGCACTTGAGGCATCGCACTCCCGATTGGATTTACTCCTGGCATCTTAATTTTCCTCCTTTCTTTCCTCCTTGAAAAATTAAATAAGTCTTTTGTTTTCCAATCCTTGGAACCCAAAACCTCCTTGTGCTCAATAATTAACTTATTTACTTCCTTGTTTTCCGTATCTCTTTAAATTATACCATCAATTCCTTAGTTTGTCAATATTTTAGCTTGATCTGTAACAGCAAAATGAAAATGTCCTGTTTTCCGTTAAATAGAAATGTCCTATTTTGTATTAGATAAAAATGATCTTTTATATGGGTTTATTTTAAACTTCCTCCAAGGGTGATCCAATGGAAGAATATGCACCTTTCTTA
>JAHJRX010000027.1 GCA_018830565.1 bacterium
AGACAAAGATGGTAAAAGACTTACCAGAAGTGAAGATAGTAAAAGACATAGAAGCAGCGTCAGCTTCAATAGCAGCTATACAAAGGGCAAAGCTAAGAAAGAGACAAAGATGGTAAAAGACTTACCAGAAGTGAAGATAGTTACAGAAAAATTAAGTATTTGGTATGGTCGTCAGTTGTCATTAAGTTCTATCTCTCTTGCTGTTTGGAAGAATGAAATTTTAGGAATAATTGGACCAGCTAATAGTGGAAAAACTACATTTCTACAAACCTTTAATCGTCTAATTGATCTTATCCCTCAAGCACGGATAGAAGGTAAAGTTCTTTTAGATAATGAAGATATATTTAACCATGATCTTGATCTAGAAAGATTAAGACGAAGAGTAGGCATGGTTTTTGCTTTACCTACTCCCCTGCCGCTGTCTATATTTGAAAATGTAGCTTATGGATTAAGAAGGAAAGGTATAAAAAAAAAGACTTTACTGGAAGAAATGGTAGAAGAAAGTTTAAAAGCTGCTTATTTATGGGATGAAGTAAAAGATAGACTTTCTCAATCTGCTTTAACTCTTTCTGGTGGTCAACAACAAAGGCTATGCATTGCCAGAACATTAGCTCTTAAGCCGGAAGTAATTCTTTTTGACGAACCATGTTCAGGTCTTGATCCTATCTCCACGGCTAAGATAGAAGAGGCTATGTATAAGTTAAAAAAGAACTTTACTCAAATATTAGTCTCTAACAACACCAAACAAGTAGCGCGAGTAGCAGATCGGACTGCTTTTTTTTTAATGGGTAAGTTAATCGAGGTAAACAAGACCAGAATCTTATTTACCGTCCCAAAAGATAAACGAACAGAAGACTATATTTCTGGAAGATTTGGTTAAATTGGCTTTTCGAAATCTTGAGGTATGAGATGGCCATCATTACTATAAAAGATCTTAATCTACACTATGATAGATTTCAAGCCCTGCGAGGAATTAATCTTGAAATTAAGTCCAATAAGATCACGGCTTTGATTGGCCCTTCTGGTTGCGGCAAATCAACTCTTCTGCGAACTCTTAATCGGATGAATGATCTTATCGAAAACGTAAGGATTGAAGGAAAGATAATGATAGACCAAGAAGATATCTATCATCCCAAGGTAGATGTAGTCAATCTACGAAAAAAAGTAGGGATGGTCTTTCAAAGACCCAATCCTTTTCCTTTTTCAATCTTTGAAAATATTATCTTTGGTCTTAAAATTCATAATCTTTCTAAGGAGAAATTTGATGAGATAGTAAAAGAGTCTTTAATGGCCGTAATGTTATGGGAGGAATTAAAGGATAAACTCTCAACTAATGCTCTTAAGCTTTCCTTAGAACAACAGCAACGATTATGTATCGCCAGGCTTTTGCCCATAAAGCCTGAAGTTTTACTCATGGATGAACCTTGCTCGGCCTTAGATCCTATAGCTACCCAAAAAATTGAAGAGTTGATCCATTTCTTAAAACAAAGTTATACCGTGGTCATTGTTACCCATAATATGCAACAAGCTGCTAGAATTTCAGATGAAACAGGATTTATGTGGTTAGGAGAGTTAGTAGAATTTGGTGTCACTCAAAAAATATTTACTACTCCAACTAAAAGAAAGACTGAAGATTATATTACCGGTAAGTTTGGTTAATCAAAGTATTAACTATTTTTTCATAATTTATTGTTGCTATTTTTATCAGAGGAGTAGTAAAATGATTAGATATTTTGATGAAGAGTTAAAAGAATTAAAAGAAAAGATTTTGCAGATGGGAACTATTTCAGAAGAGATGATTGATTATGCAACTAAAGCTTTAATGGAAGAAAAAGAAGAACTAATTCAAGAAGTTTTTACTCGAGAAAATAAGATTAATCAGTTACATATAGAGATAGATGAAATGGCTTTGCAGCTTTTAGCCCTTCATCAACCTACCGCTATTGATTTGCGATTTATTACCGCTGGCATAAAGATAAATAGTGATTTAGAACGAATTGGTGATTTAACGATTAACATTACCGATAATATTCTTACTTTACTTAAGCAACCTCAATTAAAACCTTACCTTGATCTTCCAAGAATGAATCTTTTTGCCAAAGAGATGTTAAGAAAGAGTTTAGATGCCTTTATCAACAAGGATGTAGAATTAGCCAGATCCGTACTTTTGATGGATACAGAAGTAGATAATTTAAAGGACAAGATATTTCGAGAGTTATTAACATTTATGCTTTCTGACTCTCAGACTATTGAACGGGCTTTAGCCTTAATTCTTGTTTCTCGCCATTTAGAGCGCATTGCCGATCATGCTACTAATATTGCCGAAGATGCTATCTTTATGGTCATGGGTAAAGATGTCAGGCATCATCTGGAAAAAAAGAATAACGATTAAGTGTAGGAGTAATTCTTATGATCACCAAGATGGACTGTATTGAGATCGTTGGTATTAAAAAGCATTTGGATAAGCTTATCAAAATGCTTCATAAATTTGGAAAAGTCCACCTCGAGAAGATTACTATCACCGAAGGAGAAGAAAGACCTTTCTTACAAAAAGTTACCTTAAGTGAAGCCCAGTCAAAGGAAAGGAAACAGAGAGAGGAGATTTCAGATGCCTTAAAAGATCTCATTTTACATCTGCCTAAGCATCTCTTGATTCAAAATAATGAAGAAATAGTCTTAAACAAAGAAAAGGTAGGAGAAAAAAGATCAGAATTACTTAATATGAAATTAACGGAACACCATTCTTATGTTACTAAGGTCCACCAACAATTAAGATCTTTAATTAGAAAAAGAAAGAGTTTAGAAGATGAACTGCAATTACTTTTAGGCTACAAGAAGATCATTAGAGTTTTTAAAGAAATCTTTCCTTCTCAAGGCTTTGAAAAAGAGGATAATTTTATAGGAATTATTCTTCATAAACAAAGTAAGCATCTTCTGCCTCTTTTAGAAGAAGAGTTGGCTAAGATTACTCATAGTGATTATAAGTTTATTTTTAAAGATTTAGATGGCCAAAGATCAATAATTATCTTAGGATTTAAAAAAGAGCAGGATAGAGAAGTAAAGGAATTTATTTGGGGCAAAGGATTAGATGAATTAAAGCTTCCTACGGAGTTTGAAGATCTATCTATGAATAAGGCTCTACTTCTTATGGACGAAAGGCTAAAAATTCTTCCTACCGAATTAAAAAAGATCTTAGAAGAGATAGAGGATCTCTTTCAAAAAGAAGGATTAGCTATCTTACTCTTAAAGACTATGAATTTGGATAGTTTAAATGAGTTTTGGGCAATTTCTTCTTCTGTTAACTCAAACTATACTTTTGTCGTTAAAGGTTGGGTGCCGGAAAAAAGCTTAGAAGAGCTAAGGAAGAGCTTACAAGAAGAATTTAAGGGTTTAGTAGTCATAAACGATTTACACCTTTCTAAGAAGGATTATCTCAAGGCTCCCATTTTATTATCAAATATTAAAGTAAAACGACCTTTTGAAAGACTTTTATCTTTACTTCCTTTGCCCAAATACGGGACACTTGATGCTACTATTTTTATGGCTATTGGTTTTCCTTTATTTTTTGGACTGATGTTAGCTGATATTGGATATGGTCTGCTCTTACTTTTCATCAGTCGCTATATCTTATCTTTAGCTAAAGGGGGAAGAATAATTTTTAAGGATATTTCTAAAATAGTCTTTACCTGTGCTCTTTCTTCTATTATCTTTGGCTTTGTCTTTGGAGAATTTCTTGGAGACTTAGGAGAAAGATGGGGGCTATACCCTCTATGGTGTAAAAGAGAAGAAGCTATAAAACCTTTAATTATGTTAGCTATCTTTATTGGTATGGTCCATATAGTGCTGGGTTTAGTTTTAGGGGTAATTAATTCAATCTTATCTAAGAATAAAAAAGCCATGTGGGATCTGTTGGTAAGAATAATTATCTTAGGGGGAGTTTTCTTAGTGGTAGGTAAGATAGGAAATATTTTACCAACTGTGTTTTTTAAGATAGGCGTAGGAATCTTGATCGTCTTTATTCCTTTAGCCATTAAAATTCATGGATTTTTAGCTCCTTTAGAAATAATCTCGACCATAGTTAATATCTTATCTTATGTGCGAATTGCTGCCTTAGGAATAGCCTCAGCTGTCTTGGCTCTTTTAGCTAATAAATTAGGAGGTTCTTGCGATAGTTTATTTTTAGGAGGCGCTATCTTCCTTTCACTTCACAGCTTAAACTTTGTTTTGGGTGTCTTTAGCCCTACAATACAGTCGATAAGACTACATTATGTAGAGTTTTTGCCTAAATTTTATCTTACTGGAGGAATAAGGTATCAACCTTTTAAAAAATGTATTTTATAAAATAAAGGAGGGGTCTTTAATGAAAAAGGTTACTTTAATGGTGGCAGCTTTGTTATTGATGCTTATGGGGGATGTTGTTTGGGCAGAAGAAGCTGGAGAGGCAGCAAAGAATAGTGGAGACATCGGGATAGGATTAAAAGCTATCGCTGCTGGATTAGCGGTAGGATTATCGGCATTAGCCACCGGTATGGCTCAAGCTAAGATTGGTACTGCTGGCGTAGGAGCTACTGCCGAAAAGCCAGAATTCTTAGGAACAGCCATTATCCTTTTAGCCATTCCAGAAACATTAGTTATCTTAGGGTTTGTCATTGCGGTTATGGTTTTACTTTAAGCCTTTAGCTATGGGACTTTGTTCTTAATTTTTGTCATTGCGGTTAAGATTTTACTTTAAGTCTTTAGTTACGAAACCTTGTTCTTAATTAAGGAGTTTCTTAATTAAGAAGTATTTAAGTTGGGGAGTATTTAAATTGGAAGATTTAATTAAAAAAATAAAAGAGAATGCTAACATAGAAATTCAACAAATTAAAGAAAAAGGAACCTTAAAAGCAGAAGAAATCAAGAAAAGAATAAAAGAAGAGATAGAATTAGAAAAGATTGCGGTAGAAAAAAAAGTCAAAGAGAAGCTAAGTATTGAACAAGCAAAGACGATTGGAAATATAGAGAAAAGCTTTAGAAGCCAAGAAAATAGTTATAAATGCTTATTAATCTCTAAAACTAAAGAAGATTTAATCAAGCAGTTTGAATCTTTCAGAAAAAAAAATGCAGAAGATTACAAGAACATCCTCAAGAATTTAATAGAGGAAGCTCTGAAGGAAATAAAAGATAAATTTTTAGTTAAAGCATCTTCGCGGGATAAAGATTTTTGTCGAAAATATCTTCAAGGAAAGAACATATCTTTTCAGCTATTAGAAGATAATGATATTAAGTTTGGGGTAGTAATTTGTGACTTAGAGAATAAAGTAGAAGTTTATAATACTTTTGAATCTCGTTGGAAGATTCTTTACCCTCACATTAGAAGAACTGTCGCTAAATTATGGCAAGAAGAGGAGAGTTTGTAACTTTGGATAAATCAATTTCCACTGATAACTTTGACTATTTAAATGCTCGCCTTCGGGTAATGCATGGTAAGCTTCTCTCTAATGAACATTACAAACAACTCCTATCTTTAAAAGAGGTGGAAACATTAGTTGATTTTCTACTAAATTCTCCTTATGCCGTAGACTTATCCGATACTTTAGTCTCTTCTTCTGGATACCCAGCCATAGAGATAACTTTAAGAGAAAACTTATCTAAGACTATGCAAAAAGTATTATCCATGGCGGAGGGAAGGACAAGATATTGGATCGGGTTATTACTTAGCAAGTGGGATATTTATAACATTAAGACCATTATCCGAGGAAAATTAACCCACCAACTTCCTGAAGATATATTCCAAAGCTTAGTTCCCATGGCAACTTTAAAAGATGTTCATTTAAAGATGTTAATAGAGCAGGAAGAGATAAAAGAGGTGATTAGTTTATTGGCTACTTGGGGATATAATCTTGATCGCAAGATTAAAGAAGCAATCATCGATTTTTATAATCAATACCCAGAAGTAAGTTTAATCTATAAACATCTAATAGAGATAGAAAATTTAATAGATCGGTGGTATTTTGAGTACTTAGTGGAAAGTTTAAAGACAGAAGATGAAGACTCTTTTTTTGTCCAGAAGATGGTGGCCAGCGAGATTGATTTCTTTAATCTAACTATTTGTTTAAAATTAGTTTCAGAAGGAAGTAATTTAAAAGAAAAATCCTCTCTCTTTATCAAAGGGGGGTTAATAAAAGAAGAGTTACTTGGATCCATGTTAGGATGTCAAGAAGTAGAAGGAGTTTTTTCTTTGTTAGAAAAGACAGAGTTTTCTTCTATCGCAGAAGAAGGAAGTTTGTTGTATGGTAAGATGAAAAAACTATCTATTATAGAAAGGCTTTTAGAAGGAGTAATCATTAAAAAAGCTGCTCGGATGTATTCAAAAAACCCTCTCTCCATCTCTATCGCTATTGGTTATTTATGGGAAAAGTATAACGAATTTGTTAATTTAAAGAGTATTACTTGGGGTATCAAACATCAGGTACCTCCTGAGATTATTAAAGGAGAATTGATCTTTGTATAAGATATTAGCAATTATGGAAAGTAAAGCTATCGATGGGTTTATGCTTACGGGTATAGAAGTAGTAAATACTAAGTCAAGGAAAGAATCAGAACAACTTCTCTCGGAAAATTTGGGAAAGGGCAAGTATGGAATTATCATCATTGAAGAGGATTTGTATGAAGACCTTAGTCTTTCCTTAAAGAAGGTGATCGAGAAAGGCGATCTTCCGGTTGTCATTCCTTTGCCTTTAAATATGGAATGGAGAGAAAAAGACCATCTTTTTAAGAGTAATTATATCTCTCAGTTATTAAGAAAGACTATTGGATATGAAATAAAGATTAATTAAAGATGAGGAAAAGTGATTATGAAAAAAGAGATCAGCGGTGTTATTGCTAAAGTTTCTGGTCCCGCAGTAATTGCCAAAAATATGATTGGTTGCAAGATGTATGATGTGGTGGAAGTAGGAAAGTTAAAGTTAATTGGAGAGGTTATTAGGTTAGATCAAGATATAGCTTTTATTCAAGTGTATGAAGATACGACCGGACTAAATGTAGGGGAAGTGGTGTGTTCTACTAATGATCCACTATGCGTGGAATTAGGCCCTGGTCTCTTAGGAGGTATCTTTGATGGTTTACAAAGACCATTAAGTGAAATAGAAGCGATTACTGGAAGTTTTATTGCTCGAGGAGTAAGAGTCCATAATCTTTCTCGAGATCGTAAATGGCATTTTATTCCTAATGTTAGTCCTGGAGATCCCGTAGAAGCTGGGGATATATTAGGTGAAGTTCAAGAAAAAGAAAATATCTCTCATAAGATATTAGTTCCCCCAGGTATTTCTGGAAAAATAAAAAAGATCGAGGAAGGTGAATATTTCTTAGAAGAAGAAGTAGCCTGGTTAGAAAATGAAGTTGGTTTAAAGATGTATCAAAGATGGCCGGTAAGAGTCCCCAGGCCAATTAAGAAAAGATTAAGCATTGAAAGACCTTTTATTACGGGACAACGAATACTTGATTACTTGTTTCCAGTAGCCGAAGGGGGCACGGCTTGTATTCCAGGAGGTTTTGGAACAGGAAAGACAGTGACGGAACAAACTTTAGCTAAGTACTCAGAAGCTGATGTTATTGTCTACGTAGGCTGTGGGGAACGGGGAAATGAAATGGCTGATGTTCTTCATGAATTTCCTCAACTTGATGATCCTAAAGGAAAAGGTAAATTAATGGATCGAACCATCTTGATTGCTAATGTTTCCAATATGCCGGTAGCAGCGAGAGAAGCTTCTATTTATACAGGAATAACTTTGGCTGAATATTACCGAGATATGGGGTATAAAGTAGCTTTAATGGCTGATTCTACTTCGCGCTGGGCTGAGGCTTTAAGAGAAATATCCTCTCGCTTAGAAGAATTACCCGGAGAAGAAGGATTTCCTACTTATCTGGCAGCCCGACTTTCTGGATTTTTTGAACGTTCTGGAAGGGTTATTTGTTCAGGCTCTGACAAGAGAATTGGTTCTCTTACCGTTATTGGAGCTGTTTCTCCGGCCGGAGGTGATTTTTCAGAACCAGTTACCCAAAGCGCTCTAAGAATTACTGGATCTTTTTGGGCATTAGATACTGCTTTAGCTTATCGAAGGCATTTTCCTTCTATCAACTGGCATCGAAGTTATAGCTTATATTTTACCCTTATTAAGAACTGGCTTAATAAGCAGGTAAATCCAAACTGGGAGAAAAATAGAGAAAGAGTTATGAAGCTTCTCCAAGAAGAAGTTTCGCTTCAGGAAACAGTCCAGTTGATAGGTCCAGAAAACTTAAAGGATGAAGAAAAATTAACCTTGGAAACCTGCAAAATAATCAGGGATAGTTTTTTAGCCCAAAATGCTATGGATCCAGTTGATGCGACTACTTCTTTAGAAAAACAATTCTTGATCTTAGATAATATGTTATTTTTTTATGATAAGACTATGGAGATTCTTAAAAAGGGAGGAATATTCCAGGATATCTTAGATTTACCCATCAGAGAAGATATTTCTCGACAAAGAACTATACCAGAAAGTGAATTTTTGAAAAAAGCAGAAGAGATTAGGAAAGAAATTAACACTCAATTAGAAAACATTATTAAAAAATAAAAAATAAAGGAGAAAAAAGTAATGAGTCTTTTATTAAAAAAGCATTCTGGGGTTAAGTGCATTTCTGGTCCTTTAATTATTGTAAAATATGTACCTGAACTTTGTTATGGAGCTATTGTCGAAATAACTGATGGATTAAATAATATTCGCCATGGACAAGTGTTGGAGGTCTCAGAGGAGCATGCAGTTATTCAGGTCTTTGAACATACCTTAGGTTTAGATGTAGAAAAAACTTCCGTGAATTTATTAGAAAATGAAGCTACTTTAGGAGTAACTAAAGATTTGATAGGAAGAGTCTTAAATGGCTGCGGAAAACCTATTGATGGCGCAGGAGAAATAATACCTGATCTATATCTCCCTATTATTGGCCAGGCCATAAATCCTGTCTCCCGAGAAATTCCCAGAGATTTTATTCAGACTGGAATTACCAGCATTGATGGCTTTAATACCTTAGTCCGAGGCCAAAAATTACCTATATTTTCTGGAGCAGGTCTTCCTGCAGATGAAATTGCCGCTCAAATTATCAAGCAAGCTAAAGTATTAGAAAAAGATACTCATTTCTTAATAGTATTTGCGGGCATGGGAATTACCCAAAGAGAAGCTAATTTCTTTATGAATTATTTTGAGGAATCTGGAAGTTTCAACAAAGTAATTACTTTACTAAATTTAGCTTCTGATCCTACAATTGAGAGAATTTTAACTCCTCGTTATGCTTTAACGATTGCTGAATATTTAGCTTTTCATTTGAATTATCATATTTTAGTTATCCTCACTGATATGACTAATTACTGCCAAGCTTTAAGAGAAATAGGCTCGGCGCGAGAAGAAATTCCAGGAAGAAGAGGTTACCCTGGCTATATGTATACTGACTTAGCTACGATTTATGAACGGGCAGGAAAAATTAAAGGGAAAGAAGGTTCTATTACTTTAATCCCTATCTTAACTATGCCCGATGATGATATTACTCACCCTATTGCTGATTTAACTGGTTATATTACGGAAGGACAAATTGTCTTATCTCGAAAGTTTTATCGGAGTGGAATTTATCCACCGATTGATATTCTTCCTTCTCTTTCTCGACTGATGAATAATGGCATAGGCGCAGACAAGACTCGAGAAGATCATCGCCAATTAGCCAATCAATTATACGCTTGTTATGCCGAAGGATGTGATATTAGAAAATTAGTAGCGATTGTAGGTGAAGAAGCTTTAAACGAATCTGACCGCAAATATCTAAAGTTTGCTAAGGATTTTGAAGAAAAGATGCTTAGTCAAGGAAATGTTAATCGTGACATTGAAGAGACTTTAGATTTAGGATGGGAGCTGTTATCTATCTTTAAGAAGAGTGAATTAATCAGGATTAATAAGGATTTATTAAATAGGTATTTAACAGAAACTATGGAAGATGGAGTAAAGAGCCCATTTTTATAATCTTAACTGGACTTTGGCAAATTTGCAAAATTATTTTAATTTGAAATTCTATGGTACCTTTAATTAAATCAAATATCAAAAATAAAAATGCAAAATGACAAATCAAAATTCAAAAAGGATTTCAAAAAGAGGTTATATAGCTTTACTCTACGACTTATAGAATTCCTCGATAAATTATCGAAGGA
>JAHJRX010000028.1 GCA_018830565.1 bacterium
AAGAAAGGTGCATATTCTTCCATTGGATCACCCTTGGAGGAAGTTTAAAATAAACCCATATAAAAGATCATTTTTATCTAATACAAAATAGGACATTTCTATTTAACGGAAAACAGGACATTTTCATTTTGCTGTTACACTTAGCAAATGCCTAAGAAGATTCCGGCTATGTCCAGCAAAAAGTTTATTGCCCTCCTTGAGAAAGATGGAGTTACATTCCTCAGACAGAAAAGAACAAGCCATGGAATGTTTCAACGGATTAAAGGCAAAGAGGTTTATAGGGCACCTATCGTAATGAACAAAGGAGAACTCTCTCCCAAATACATCAAACTTGTCTTTCGTCAGTTAGGTTTTTCAGATAAAGAGATAGATAACCTCTTGCAAAAAGGGACGGTTATAAACTAATGTGTGTTATCTTAAAGAAGTGTTACAAAAATTGGTTTCAAATTTACCGTTGCAAATTTAGCATTTAAAATTTGAGGAAAGAAATATAGAGACTAAGAAATAGTGATGAATTTACAAGAAGTAGTTTCAAGATTAAATTTAGAAGTTAAGTCAGGTTTTGAGGTGTTGACTAATGAAGTCAACGGAGGATATGTTTCTGATCTATTATCCGATGTCATGGCCAATGCCCAAAAAGGAAATATTTGGGTTACCTTGCAGATTCATCAAAATATTGTGGCTGTGGCTGATTTAAAAGAATTAGCTGGAATTATATTAGTTGGCGCTCGTCAACCAGAAGAAGATACTCTCCAAAAAGCAGTCCAAAAAAAGATTCCTATTTTGGTAAGTAAGATGTCTGCTTTTGAAATAGTAGGTAAGCTCTACCAATTTGGTATCAGGTATGACTGAGTTATAACACCTATTAATGAAAATTTGACATAGAGCAAATTAATTGAATGCCAACGAGTTTATCTTTTATTGCTCGGTATTATTTCCTATATTTAATTTTCGTTAATAACTACTATATTAGGCATCTGGCCTAATAAGATAAAAATCTTTTCGAGCTCTTTATTGGGCAATGAATTTATTTAAAGCAGATCTTCATATCCACACTTGCCTTTCTCCTTGTGCCGAGTTGGATATGACCCCTAAAGCCATAGTCAGAGAAGCAAAGAATAAAGGCATAGACATAATTGGGATAAGCGACCATAATTCCGCGGAGAATGTAGTGGTTGCAAAAAAAGTAGGTCAGAGAGAAAACTTAACAGTGATAGGGGGAATGGAGGTTACCTCAAGTGAGGAAGTTCATCTTTTAGCTTTCTTTGACGAAGATGAAGATCTCTTGAAATTTCAAGAGCTGGTGTATGAAAATTTAATGCCGGGGGTAAATAATCCAGAGTTCTTAGGTGAACAAGTAGTAGTAAATGAAATTGATCAGGTCTTAGGTTTTAATCAAAGGTTATTGATAACGAGCACTAAGTTATCTATTTCTAAATTAATAGAGAGCATTCATATTTTTGAAGGTATGGCTATAGCTGCTCACATAGATAGAGAAGGATTTGGAATTATTGGTCAATTAGGGTTTATTCCACCTGACTTAAAGTTAGATGGCTTAGAAGTATCATCCCGAGTTTCTTATGAAGAGAGAAGGAAGAGATTTCCTAAGAGACATGGTCTTTCTTTTATTACCAGTTCTGATGCTCATTACTTACCAGATATTGGTAAAGGCTTGACTCAATTTTTAATAAAAGAACCAACTGTTAAAGAGATGAAGATGGCTTTGAGTGGGAAGGGAAAAAGAAAGATAAGGTAAAGAGTGAAGGATTTATCCTTACATATTCTCGATATCGTTGAAAATTCAATTCAAGCAGGAGCAAAGAGAGTTAAGATAAGAATTACTGAAGAGTTAAAGCAGGACTTGTTCTTAATTGAAATAGAAGATGATGGCCAAGGAATAAAAGAGGAGGTACTTCAACAAGTCTTTGATCCGTTCTTTACTACTAAGAACAAAAAGGTAGGCTTAGGATTACCCCTTTTTGCTCAAGCTGCTAAAGAAGCAGAAGGGAGATTGGTGGTAGATTCAAAGATTAATAAAGGCACAAAGATTACGGCAATCTTTAAATATAGTCACCTTGATCGCAAGCCATTAGGCGATATGGCCGAAACAATGATAGTTTTAATTGCTGGTCATCCAGAGGTAGATTTTTTGTATGAGCATAAAAAAGGAAGGTGGAAATATTCCTTAGATACTGCTAAAATAAAAGTTGGTTTAGAAGGGGTGCCTATAAATTATCCAGAGGTGATTAAGATCATCCAAAATGATATTAAAGAAGGATAACTACTATGGAAAAAAGATGCCAATGTGTCAAGACTGAAATAATCTCTGAACAATGGGAAAAGATAGATGAAATTATTGCCAGGTATAAGACTAAGCCTGGGGCTCTTATCCCTGTTTTAGAGCAAGTGCAAGGGGTAGCCGGGTTTCTTCCTGCCCAAGTCCAACGTCGGATTGCGGAAGGACTAAATGTTTCACCAAGTATGGTTTACGGGGTAGTATCTTTTTATTCTTTCTTTACTATGGTGCCACGAGGAAGACACTTGGTTAGGGTCTGCATGGGAACAGCCTGTTACGTAAAGAGAAGCGATGAAGTTTTAGAAAAGATAAAGCAAGAATTAAAGGTTGAGGTCGGCGGGATGTCTGAAGATGGAAGATTTTCATTAGAGAGCGTCCGTTGTTTAGGGGCTTGTGGATTAGCACCGGTAGTAGTTGTAGATAATGATACTCATGGAGCGATTGACTCAGTTAAAATTATGAATATTGTCAATCAATATGAGTGAGATTACTATAAAAACGTGAGGTTAAGAGTATGTCAGGATTGACCATAGAGGATTTGAAGAGGATTAAAGAGGATTATCGTGCTACCGCGACATTGCGGGAAGGTGGATTTAGAGTCAAAGTCACGATTCATATGGGAACTTGTGGCCTGGCCGCTGGAGCGCGAAAGGTGATGACTGCTTTAATGGATGAGGTAATAAAAGAGAAGGTGAAGGATGTCATTATTACTACCTCTGGTTGTGCGGGACTTTGTAGTCGCGAGCCAATGGCCACAGTGGAATTAATAGATCAGCCACCAGTAAAATATGTTGACTTGGATGGAAATAAGATAGTTAGAATATTTAGCGAACATGTTCTTTCTGGGAAGCCAGTGCAGGAGTATGCCTTAGTGATGGGCAGTGAGACGACTTATTAATGGAGAGAAAGTTAATGAGGAAAATATGGAGCAATTTAGAGCAAATCTTTTAATCTGTGCCGGTACTGGTTGTGTTGCCAGTGGCTCTCTCAAGGTAAAAGCTGTATTAGAAGATGAGCTAAAAAAGAAAAATTTACAAAATGAAGTCCAGATAGTTCTAACTGGTTGTAATGGTTTTTGTGCTAAAGGACCGTTGATGGTCGTCTATCCGGAAGGCATATTTTATCAAGGACTTAACCCCGAAAATATACCATTCTTAGTCGAAGAGCATTTTTTAAAGGGCAGACCGGTCAAGAACCTGATGTATATCCCCCCAGTCGAGAAATCACCTATTCCTCTGATGCGAGATATACCCTTTTTTAGCCACCAGATATTGCGGGTTTTGCGTAATCGTGGCTTGATTGATGCGGAGAAGATTGATGAGTATATTGCCAGAGATGGATACTTAGGGATGGGCAAAGCCTTACTTGAGATGACACCTGAACAAATAATCCAAACAGTCAAAGAATCTGGTTTACGTGGCAGAGGGGGAGCTGGCTTTCCCACCGGACTAAAGTGGGAATTTTGTGCTAAAGCCCAAGGTGAGGTCAAGTATATTCTCTGTAATGGTGATGAGGGAGATCCTGGGGCATTTATGGACAGGTCTGTTTTAGAGGCTGATCCTCACGCTGTCTTAGAGGGAATGGCAATTGGAGCTAAGGCAATTGGCGCTCACCAGGGCTATTTATATGTTCGGGCAGAGTATCCCTTGGCTATTACAAGATTAGAGATTGCCATTGCTCAAGCAAAGGAGTATGGGCTTTTGGGCAAGAACATCCTGAACTCCGGCTTTGACTTTGAGGTGGAGATATATCAAGGTGCCGGTGCCTTTGTTTGTGGTGAAGAAACGGCCTTAATGACCTCAATCGAGGGAAAGCGTGGTATGCCTCGTCCAAGACCGCCATTTCCTGCCCATAAAGGTCTATGGCAGAAACCATCTGTTCTGAATAATGTAGAAACCTTGGCCAATATCCCACAAATTATTTTAAATGGTGGACAATGGTATGCTAGCCTTGGAACTGAAAAGAGTAAAGGAACTAAGGTCTTTGCCTTAACCGGAGCAATAAACAATATTGGTTTGATAGAAGTCCCAATGGGAATTCCTTTACGTCAAATTATCTATGATATTGGTGGTGGAATACCAAATAAACGTAAGTTTAAAGCTGTTCAGATGGGTGGTCCCTCTGGTGGCTGTATCCCAGAAAGCCTTATAGATACACCTGTTGACTATGAATCCATTACCCAGACTGGGGCGATTATGGGTTCTGGCGGTATGGTGGTAATGGATGAGACGACTTGTATGGTAGGAATTGCCAGGTTTTTCTTAGAATTCACCCAGGAAGAGTCTTGTGGAAAATGTGTCCCTTGCCGGGTAGGCAGCAATGTGATGCTAAATATGCTTCATGAAATTACCGAAGGCAGGGGCAAAGAAGGAGATATTGAGTTGCTTCAGGAATTAGCCGAGCAAATTAAAGATGCATCTTTGTGTGGCCTTGGCCAGACAGCACCTAACCCGGTTCTGACTACGATTAAATACTTTCGAAATGAGTATGATGCCCATATTAAAGATAAATATTGCCCAGCTCACTCTTGTTTGGCTTTGCTGAAGTTTGAAGTAAATCCAAAGTTGTGTAAGATGTGTGGACTTTGTGTTAAAGACTGCCCGGTAGAGGCTATTAAATGGGAAAAGAAGCAGGTGGCGGTAATAGATAAAGAGAAGTGCATCAAATGTAAGACTTGTCTCGCTAATTGTCGATTTATGGCCATTGAGTAATGGAATGAATATATGAGTAATAAATGGGCTATAACTCCAGAAAAAGTTCAAACTATTATCCAGAAGATTATAGAACTTAGCCAGCCACGGAAAATAATCCTTTTTGGCTCTTATATTCGTGGAAATAGCCACTTAAACAGCGATCTTGATATTTTAATAGTAACCAAAGATGAGATGGAAAGCCCACGCAAGGAAAGCGTTAGAATCCGCCATGCATTAAAGGGAACACATATTTCTATGGATATATTGGTTATTTCAGAGAGCAAGTTGAAAGAATTGGCGAATGTACCTTATTTAATTTATAAAGAAGCAATAAGACATGGAAAGGTTATTTATGAATCCATCTAAAAAAAGAAGGTTGCTTGTTTTGCCGGAAGAATGGCTGAAGTCCGCACTCAGCGACTTAAAACTCGGTAAACTTGGCAAGGAAAATGGAGATATTTTAGAGGAGCAGATTTGTTTTCATACTCAGCAGGCTGCTGAAAAGGCATTAAAATCTATCCTTCTCTTTTGTAAGATTGATTTTCCATTAACCCATGACATAGAAGAACTTTTGGATATATTATCAGAAGCGGGGATTACTCTGCCCCAGGATATTATGGACGCAGGTATCTTAACCCCTTATGCTGTTGAAACACGATACCCTGGCTATTGGGAGGAAATAACAGAAGAAAATGTGGATGAAGCTATAAAACTTGCTGAAAAGGCAGTCAAATGGGCTGAAAAATATATGGCTAAAACTACAGAGATAACAGAGGAAGAAATTAGATGATAACTCTAACCATTAATGGAAAAGAAGTTCAGATTGAAGATGGGGCAACTATCTTAGAGGCTTGTGAGCTGGCTGGAAGTAAGGTTCCTACGCTTTGCCATGACAAGCGACTATTGCCTTTTGGTGCTTGTCGAATTTGTCTGGTTGAAGTAGAAAAAACAAGAACAAAATTTACTCCTTCTTGTAGTACCCCGGCTACTGAAGGAATGGTGGTTAAGACTACTACCCCTGAGATTATTAAGGCGCGAAAGACTATTTTAGAGCTTCTGCTGATCAATCATCCTCTTGATTGTCCTATTTGCGACAAAGCCGGAGAATGTACTCTTCAGGAATTAGTTTATGAATATGGTGTTTCCGAGAATAGATTTAAAGGTAAAAAATTAGCTTTACCCGTTGATCATCTTAGTCCGTTGATTGAGCGAAATTTAAGTCGTTGTGTTTTGTGTGGCAAGTGTGTTCGGATTTGTAACGAGGTTCAAGCAGTAGGAGAGATAAGTTTTATTAATCGAGGTATGAAGACCTATATAGGGACAGATTTTGACCGGTCATTAGATTGCGAATTTTGTGGTCAGTGTATTTCTATTTGCCCAGTAGGAGCTTTAAATTCAAGGCTCTTTAAGTATAAAGCTAGGGTTTGGGACTTAAAGGAAACAGTAACCCTTTGTCCTTATTGTTCAAATGGGTGTTCTTTGGTGCTGGGTGTTAAAGATAATGAGATCAAGAGGATAAATAGTTGTGGTCAGGTAGGCATAAACGAAGGTAATCTTTGTTCTAAAGGAAGGTTTGGCTATGAGTTTGTTAATCATCCAGAGAGATTGAAGAAACCACTTCTTAAAAAAGATGGTCAGTTTAAAGAAGTTACCTGGACTGAAGCTTTAGATTTTGTATTCTTAAGGCTTGACAAAATAAAGATAGAGAGGGGTGCTGGCTCAATTGGCGCTCTTGGTTCTGCCCGGCTAACTAATGAGGAAGTATATCTTTTCCAAAAATTAATTGGTCAAGGAATAGGTAGTCGTCATTTTGACTATGGTGGTGGTTATAGCTATCAAGGATTGGTGGGCTTAAAAGAAGCTTTAGGTTATGCTGCTTCTACTAATTCTATTAGTGAGATTAGAAGAGCAGAATCTATTTTACTCTTAAGAGCTGATTTGAGTGAAACCCATCCTAACATAAAGGTAGAGGTAAATTTAGCCGTTAATCGAAACAAGGCTAAGTTAATAATAGCTAACTACCGAAGGACAAAACTTAGCCCTCAGGCTGAAATTAACTTAATCTATAAACCAGGAACAGAAGTAACTTTAATTAATGGAATGATCAAGGTGATCATAGAAAATGACTTAATCAATAAAAGCTTTATTAATGAAAAGACAGAGGGAGTAGAGAAATTAAAGTTACTTCTAGAGAAATATACACCAACCTATGTAGAAAAGGTATGCAAGATTAGTCCTCAAGAATTAGAAAAGGCGGCTAAAATTTATGCCAAAACAGAAAAGGCTCTTATCATAGTGGCTACTGGTATGGCATGGGGTGGTAATGATAAAGATATAGCTTATGCCGTGAGTAATTTAGCTTTAATTACTGGACATCTGGGCAAGGAATCAACCGGAGTGTATTTTTTAGGTGAGAAGAATAATTCTCAGGGCGTCTTAGATCTAGGAGCTTTATCAAGATTTCTGCCTGGGTCTGGGTCGGTGGATAGCCAAGAATACAGGGCGCTGGAAATGCTTGAGCCTGGAAGGCTTAAGGCGATGTATATAGTGGGAGAAAATCCCCTGCTTACTTATCCTTTGCCTAAGATAAAAGAAGCTCTCGAAGCTTTAGAGTTTCTAATAGTGCAAGATATGTTTATGACCAAGACAGCAGAATTAGCAGATGTTGTTTTGCCAATTTGTAGTTTTGCCGAAAAAGAAGGAACATATACCAATTTAGAAAGAAGGGTTCAAAAGCTAAAGAAAGCCTTGCCTTGTCTGGGCGAGAGTAAACCTGATTTAGAGATATTTACTAACTTGTGTAGACGATGGGGAGTTGAGGTGCCTCAAGATATATGGCTGGAGATCGTGGCGACTATTCCTATGTATAAAGAGATTGATAAACCATGGGGAGGTAGTATTCTTTACATAGAAAAAGATTGGAAGGGTAAGTTTATTGCAGTAGAAGACCAAGAAATAAGTTTCGATGATAAATTATTACTAGTTTTTACTCCTGGTCATCTTTATTCTGGCTCTCTGAGTGCTTGGAATTTATCTTTACTTAAAGTTGGAGAGCCTATGGTTGAAATCAATGACCAAGAAGCAAAAAGATTTGGTGTGGAAGATGGAGACGAGGTAATAGTGAGTTCTAAAAAGGCAAGTGTTCAAGTCAAGGTAAAAATAAGTTCCGAGGTTCCTAAATATGTAGCTGTGGTTCATCTTTATCCCACCACAAATATGGTTTGTTTGCTTGGAAAAGAGATGATGCCCATAGAAGGAAGTATTAAGAAGATTTAAATAAACTGGAGTTGGTGAAGCATGAAACAATATGCACCAAAAGTAAATTTTGTCATTACTATCATTGAACTAATTCGAGGTTTACTGGTTACCTTTAAGCATTTATTTATGCCAGCAGTAACTCTTCAGTATCCAACCCAACGTTGGAAAGTAGCGGAAGGATATCGAGGATTACAGAGGTTGAAGGTAGATGAAGATGGTCGAGAGAAATGTGTAGGGTGTGGCTTGTGTGCTAAGTATTGTCCAGCCGAAGCCATTAAGATAACGACTAAAGTTATGGATAAGCCAGATATTCAAGGTTATGATAAAAAAGTAGAGACTTATGTAATCGATATATCGAGATGTATCTTTTGTGGATTTTGCGTAGAAGCTTGTCCCAAGGAAGCTATTAGTATGTCTAAGAACTATGAAATGGCTTGTTACAACCGGGAAAGTATGATTTATGATTTGGATAAACTAACGAAAGAGTTAGAAGTGACAAAATATAAGTAAAGGTAAGCCTTTAGCCATCAGCGGTCAGCTAATAAAAAAATAACTGATAGTTAGAAGTTGATATCTAAACGTTTACCAATATTTTAATGAGGTTATCAGATGCAATTTTTGTATGATACGCAACTATTAGTAAATAATATTCATAGCTTCTTGTTTGGAATGTGTAGTCTTTATGGACTGCCGGTAGTTCTTGTGACGATAGTGGCGATGGTGATAACAGTGGCTCTGGTGGGTGGATTTATTTCTGTTAATGTGATGTTACTTGTTTTAGCAGAGCGTAAGATTGCTGGCCATATTCAAGATAGACTTGGGCCAATGAGGGTTGGTCCTCATGGGATCTTACAAACAGTAGCTGATGCCATTAAGCTTTTGCTTAAAGAAAGCATTAGGCCTAAGATAGCTGATAAGTGGGCATATTTCTTTGCTCCAGTAATTGTAATGGCTCCTGCGATTATGACTTATCTTATTATACCTTGGTCCCCGGGATTAATTATTCGTGACCTAAACTTAGGACTACTTTATCTATTAGCCGTTAGTAGTCTTGGAGTGATTGGCATTATCTTAGCTGGTTGGTCATCTGGAAATAAATATTCATTGCTTGGTGGCTTACGCTCTGGCGCTCAGATTGTGAGCTATGAAGTAGCGATGAGCCTTTCGGTGATTGGTGTTATTATGCTTTGTGGTTCTTTGAAGATCAGTGAGATTGTTGAGGCCCAACAATATTGCTGGTATGTGGTCAAGCAACCTTTAGCCTTTTTCTTATTTATTATTGCCGCTACTGCTGAATGTAATCGTGCTCCCTTTGATCTACCGGAGGCAGAATCAGAACTAGTAGCTGGATTCCATACTGAATATGGAGGAATAAAGTTTGCTATGTTTTTCTTAGCTGAGTATGCTAATATGTTTGTTGCTTCGGCCATGGGCGCTACCTTATTTCTTGGTGGATGGCAGGGACTACCTATTCTTGGTTTGGCTTTACCACCTCTGGTCTGGTTTTTATTAAAAACATATTTAATAGTCTTTGTCTTTATCTGGTTTAGGTGGACTTATCCCCGAATTCGGGTTGATCAATTAATGAGTTTTGGTTGGAAAGTTCTTCTACCTTTAGCCTTTTTAAATATTGGTATCACAGGTTTAGTCATGGTCTTAGGGTGAGGTGAGGCGATGGATTGCTTAGAAAAAATTTGTTCTTTATTGCCGAATATGACCTTTTGGATCTTAGCTTTGATGGGTATTATTTGTGCTGTTTTGGCAGTTACAGTAAGGAATCTTGTTCATGCGGTCTTGTTTTTAGCCGGATTCCTGATGAGCGTGGCGGGGCTTTTTATTACCCTGGAGGCTGAATTTTTAGCTCTTGTTCAAGTTCTTATCTTTGTGGGGGCTATTGTGGTCTTATTTATGTTTTTGATTATGCTCACCCATCAGATTACCGACTTATCTGTGCCTCAAGGCAATCAATTAAAAGGGGTAGCAGTGATTGTGGCTACGGTTTTATTTGGGCTTATTTTTTATCTCTTAAAAGCCATGAAATGGCAGGAAGTTGTTCTGCCTGTTAAGGGTGATATAGCCAACATAGGAAGATTATTGCTCAGTCCTTATGTTTTAGCATTTGAGCTTGTTTCAGTAGCGTTACTGGTAGCCTTAATTGGAGCAATAGTTATTGCCAGAAAGAAAGAATAAGCAGAAAACAAGGTTTAGCTTAATTTTATAAATGATCGTTATTTTAAAGGAGATGTTTCTATGGGTCTTACCAATTATCTAATATTAGGGGCTGTATTTTTTTGCATCGGTATTTACGGTGTCTTAGTTAGACGGAATGCAGTGATGATCTTAATTTCCATTGAGTTGATGCTTAATGCGGCTAATCTTAATTTTGTAGCTTTTACTAAATATGTTGATCCAGTCAAGCTTACCGGACACATCTTTACTATCTTTGTAATTACTATTGAAGCAGCCGAAGTAGTAGTAGGATTAGCTATTATTTTAGCTGGTTACAGGTGTCTGAAGAGCATCAAAGTGGAAGATATTAACTTAATGAAATGGTAAATGATTTGTAATTAAGAAGGGGTTTTTTTATGATCAATAATGCGTGGTTAATTCCAGGGTTACCACTGATAGCTTTTATAATAATTACCTTTTTTACCAAGAGGTTAAGGAACATCTCTTCTTATCTCTCTATTGGTATAATGATGGGTTCATTCTTGTTAGCTTGCGGGGTGTTAAAAGAGGTAATCATTAGACCAGGTAGATATGAATTTAGCCTTCCTTGGTTTGAGACAGGAAGTTTTCAGATAGAAGTGGGGATGTTGATAGATCCTTTGTGTGCTGTGATGTTGGTAGTAGTTACCTTGGTAAGCTTGATGATCCAGATATATTCGCGAGGATATTTAGAGACAGAGAAAGATGTTGATTTTTCGAGATACTATTCATTTATCTCTTTATTTACCTTTTCCATGTTAGGTTTGGTGGTAGCAAATAATTTTGTGACTATATTTGTGGGTTGGGAATTAGTAGGGCTTTGTTCTTATTTATTAATTGGTTATTGGCATCACAAGCCTTCGGCAGCCGCGGCAGCCAAGAAAGCATTTATTATTACCAGATTAGCTGATGCTGGTTTCTTAATTGGAATCTTATGTATAGCTTTTTATGCCGGGACATTTAACTTTTTAGTCATAGAAAGATTAATTCAAGAAGGTCAACTTACTGCTGGAATATTATCGACGGTAGCTATCTTGATATTTTTAGGGGCTATGGGTAAATCAGCTCAGTTTCCATTTCACACTTGGCTTCCAGATGCCATGGAAGGGCCCTCCCCAGTTTCTGCCTTGATTCACGCCGCGACTATGGTGGCTGCAGGAGTATACTTAGTAGCCAGAACATATGCCATCTTTGATGCAGGTTTAGATTCGTTAATTGTGGTAGGATATGTAGGTGGATTTACCGCCTTGTTTGCGGCAAGTATTGGTTTGTGTCAAAACGACATCAAGAGAGTATTAGCTTATTCAACCTTAAGTCAACTTGGGTATATGATGTTAGCATTAGGAGTAGGTGGGTTTACAGCTGGTATGTTCCATCTGACTACCCATGCTTTCTTTAAAGCCCTCTTGTTTCTTGCGGCGGGAAGTGTCATTCATGCGATGCGCTCTAATGATATTTGGGATGCTGGCGGGTTAGGCAAGAAGATGCCGGCTACGGCAACCGTATTTATTATTGGTTCACTGGCTATTTCAGGGGTGCCGCCATTTGCTGGATTTTGGAGCAAAGAAGAGATTCTTGTAGCTGCTTACACTTCTGGTCATCTGCCTTTATTCATTATGGGGGAAATAGGGGCATTTTTAACAGCTTTTTATATGTTTAGACTTTGTTTTGTTACTTTTGGGGGGCAGCTTCGAAAAAAAGATGCTCATCCTCACGAATCACCCTTAGTCATGATCTTCCCTATGGGTATTTTGGCTTTTCTTTCCATCGTTGCTGGACTGATTGACTCACCGTGGATGGGTCACTGGTTTGGAAAATTTGTCTTCTTTGAGAGCCAGCATTTAAGAGAAGCTCATGGAGGGCACCAAATAGTAGCCATATTATCCCTTTCGGCAGCTTTTCTTGGGATATTAGGAGCCTGGCTTGTTTATGGAAGAAAAGTTATCAGTCTTGAGTTTATTAAACCTACGGTTATTTACAAGACAGTGTTCAATAAATATTATTTTGATGAGATCTATCAAGCAGTGATCATAAAGCCATTTGTGGGGCTAACGAGATTTGCCCTAAGTTTTGATTCAAAGGTAGTTGATGGCTTAGTTAATGGAGTAGCAAGTATTACGGCTGGGTGTGGAGCAGTGATTAGGCATCTCCAGACAGGTTTGGTTCAGACTTATATGATAATGGCTATGAGTGGTTTGATTGTCTTGTTATTCATTTGGATGTTTTAAGTAAAAGGAGCAAGTGATGGATTTTTCAATCTTAAGCTGGATAGTCTTTACACCATTAATAGGAACTATCCTGATCTTATTTGTTCCGAGAGAGA
>JAHJRX010000029.1 GCA_018830565.1 bacterium
CAATATTCCGACCTATTATGGTGTCTAACCTCTGTTGACTCCCCTTTTCTTGGTTTACTGAAATCTTATTGTTATTCATACCCTCTTTTATACAATATTTCAATTCATTTGTCCAGTAAAATTTGTGGGACATAATAAGTTTATCAAAGGGGGATTAAGGGGGATTCCGTGTTGTTTGAGAATATGTTTATAAGCGGAAATCAAAAATCCAGCCGTTCCGCAAGCAGGATCACAAATCGTTTCACCCTTCTTCGGGTCAACCGCCGCCACAATAAAATCAATAATATGGCGCGGAGTGCACTTAACCCACTATTCAAGATTGTTACTTTACCTAACCATCGTTAGTGAGTCATAATTAGAATTGCTGAATGAAAATTTGACATAAAGCAAATTAATTGAGTGCCAACGAGTTTATCTTTTATTACTCGGTATTATTTCCTATGTCCGGTTTTCGTTAATAACTACTATAATCAAAACTTATATGCAATCCATTAATTAAGTTGACATACCTCGTAGGGAAAATCCACCCCCTAACCCCCGCCAGCGGGGGATAGACTTGTGGATGTCCCCCGCTGGCGGGGGTTAGGGGGTGGATATACAACTAATTTATCAGATTGCATATAGAATGCTGGGCTACTACGGCGAAGATTTACAATTATAATTTTACCTCTGAGATAAAGCTAAAGACCGTCTGTCCTGGTTTATGGAACGGCACTTGAGGTCTTTTATTCCAGACGGTTTCAGGTCTGGCCTGCAAAATAATAATCTCCGCGGAATTACTATCAATTGCCCATTCAATATCTTGATAAGACCCAAAATGTTCTTCAATCTTTCTGGCCAACCCTGTTAGCTGGTAAATATATCTTTCTTCAAGCAAATTTGCTGACCCCTGCTCCCCGATCCTTGACACCTGATTAGTAATCTTGTCAATCAAGATCGAGTGAGGGGTGATTTCCCCAGAAACGACAGAATCACCCAGTCCAGCCGAATACTCAATCAATATCTTCGAGGCATCACCGGTTGCCGGGTGGACAGTAAACATTACCCCGGCAAGTCTTGAGTTAATCATTTGTTGGATGATAACCGCCATCGATAGATCCTTGAGGTCTTTAATCGGCAAATCTAACCTCTTCAGATAGGCTAATGCCCGTAAACTAAAGGCACTCTGCCAGCATCTCTTAACACCTTCAATCAGCTCATTCCCCGGTGAGACATTATGAAAGGTATCATAAAGCCCGGCAAAGCTTGCTTGATCTAAATCCTCTATGCATGAGGAAGACCTGACAGCAAAGGTTTTAGCTGATAAAATATTACCGGCAGATGCCAGTTCATCTATAATTTGTGTTGGGATATAACTATCTGCAAAGAGTTCACTCATCCTCTGGCTACTCTTCTTAATTCCTTCTGGTTGGAAGGGTAGATGAGTGAGTAGTTTGTTAAGTTTGGTATAAATCCCGTTAGCAGTAATAAAATCCAGAAAGGCCGCTTTGGTGAGAATAAACCCTGCTGGTATTTTTATCCCTATCTTTCTCAATTCTCCAAGTTTTGCAGCTTTATTCCCTATTTGTTCTGCTATTGTCTGATCATATTCCCAAATTATATAAGCATTTTCTTGCATAGTCAAGTTCTTAATTAGTTCGAGACCAATTGAGGAAGTTCTCTTTTGTAACTTCAGTATCTTTTAAGATTTTATTAGTTATTCCTTTCCCTGAATCTTCTCCTTTATGATCTGCAACTGTAGCTGTTCTTCCATCAGCATGTCTGAAAAACTTATGGCTTCCCTTTTGTCTTACTTGTTCAAAGCCCAAATTATGTAGAAACCTGATCATTAATTTAGTTGTAATTGTTGGCATTCTATTCATAAGAGTTGCCGCAAAATCACATTTTGATTTTATGCGAGTTGCAGAAGCTACTTTTTTATTTTGCAGCCAGTCTATAAAGTTTTGCCCGCTTCGACTTTAACTTGCTGAAGACCGATAAATTTCATCAGGACAGGTTTTTCTTCTTCAAGACAAAGTTTAATTACTTCCCTGATCCTTGGATAAAGCTCTTCCATGGTTTTAGCCTGAGTGTAACAACTTTTTAAAGCTGGAACTGTAGCTACATAATACCCATCTTCATCTTGTTCAATCAGGACTGTAAACTCATGATTTCTTAAATTTTTTCTCTCTACCATTTCATCCCTCCCATATGGTTTTGCCTTAAAATGGTCTAGCCTCACTTTAAACAGTTTTGCCAAGTAAATCATTAAGGTAATCTGGGATTTCAAATAATGTTTTTTGGCCAACTTGTTTTACTTGATTGCACCTCACCATATTTCCACTATTCTAATACCTCTACTATCCCCCTCTTCCCATCAACCCTTACGAGTTGTCCTGTCTTAATCAGTTGGGTAGCAAAGCCGGTGCCAACAACAGCTGGTATTCCATATTCCCGGCAGACTATAGCCGCATGACTCATCACGCCGCCAACATTGGTGACCACGGCGGCTATTTTTGAAAAGATAGGTGTCCAGGAAGGTGTGGTTATCGGACAAACCATTACCTCGCCTTCCTTTATTTTATCAAGATCCTCTACCGACAATATGATTATGGCTTTCCCTTCTGCAACTCCCGGGGAGGCAGGATGCCCCTTGATCAAGGCTCCTCCTTTTGTGCCGGTGGTTTGAGACTCAAGCCAGGCCTCTATTCTCTCCGAGACAACCCCCCAGAGCATAATGGTGAATGGCTCGGTTATTTTCTCAGGTGGGGTGCCTAAAGCTGGAATAGGCTGGTATCTTGACAGGGCTGAGATTATTTTCTTCCTCTGGTTTATCTTCTCTGGCCAATACTTAGGTCCCCTCGGGACAGAACCAATTGCCCAGGTGGAGCATAACTCATATAGGGCCTGAGAGATTTCATATCTATTCAGGTAAAAGATATCCTCCTCATCCTGAAAAAAGTTATTTTCAATAAAAACCCTGGATAACTGTCTCATTTTATTCCAGAAGATGGTATGATGCCAGTGCTCAACATAAAAATTATGCTCCTCAACATACGGAAAAACTGTTTTGGCTAAAGAAAGCTTCTCCATAAATGCCTTTTTATCCTCCTCTGTCTTGAGAAGCTTGGCATATCCATCCTTTAATCGCTCTGCCTCCTTCTTTATCTCCTCTGTTTTTCTTTCTATCTCTTGCCCGGCAAGGATCTTTTTAATATACCCTTTAATAGCAGAAAATGGTACTGAGAGGTCATCGATCCAGCTTCTTGGTGTGTGGTAGAAGCCTGTGCCAGAGTTGAAGTAAAACCAGGGGTCTTTGACTGCTTCAAGGCTATCTAACCATTGCTTACCTCCCTCATTTGCCTCAAGTTTTGAGAGGAGTTGATCAACACTTGCCGTATCGAGAAATATATTTTGCAGGTTAAGGCTAAGAGCGTGTTTGGCCAGCCTTCTTAGCTCAGTATCTGGTCTAAAAAGGATAACATCAATGCCAGCTACCATCTGGGTAATAGTCTGTTCAGAGATATCCGGGAAGGCTGTCTTCATAAAGCATGAGAAATCAAGGAAAGCTGCATAGCCGAGATTTAAAAACTCAAAGTGGTAAGCCCAGACACGCATCATACTTTCTAAAAGCCTGTTGTATGCCTCTTGCAGCCGAAATCCGGTAGAAATACCAACAGCATTCTTGACTAAAGATATATCCTCTTTTTCAGGCAGATGTGGAATTGTTAGTTTTTTTAATTCCTCAATCTCTACGGTTACCTTCTCTTTCCATCTGGCATAAAGGGTATCCCAATTCTGGTAGTAAAAGCCTGCCCGTTCTGAAAAATCCTGTATCCTTATCTTTATCTCATCGGGATTATCCACTGAAATTGGTGAGATATACAGATAGCCGTTCAGCACCCGTTGGGCTATACCAAGGGCAGGCGGGACAATAAATATCCGTGAATTATAGGCTCCTAAGGCAGGCCCCCAACTCTCAGCAGTGAAACAATCAAATGGGTATAAAGGGGTTGTGTGATGCATGGTATCGCAAAACCAGAACCTTTCCTCAAATTCCCTGCATTCCTGGCTAAATAAAAGGTAGTAAGGATACATCTTTTCCCAGCCCTGGGCGCCTTCTGGTGTTTGGACCTCAAATGGGCTCGGGAAACTTCGCTTAGTTGTTTTTTGGATAGACATTTTAGATACCTCCTTTTCGGATCATCACAAATTGTTGTAGCCCAGGATCTCATCCTGGCGTATTCCCCGACTTCTCTCCTGCCAATAGCCACCCTATAATGTTAGGCTACAGCTTTATCTCTTGGAGAAGTTTTATTAATTCATCAATATTAATTGGCTTCTTGATACAGGCATAAGTAGATAGCTTTTTGGCTTTCCTGACCATCTCAGGCAAATCATAATCTGTCATTATAATCACCACTGCATCAGGAGACACCTGCTTTACCTTCCTTAGGATAGCAAGTCCATTTATCCCGGGCAGAGATAAATTGAGTAAGATACAATCATAGTGGTTAGCTTTAAGTTTTGCTAACATCTCATCCTTACCCTGGGCAAAGTAAATCCGATAACCTTTTTCACTAAGGCTAACCTCTACCTCTTTTCTGGTCTTGTTATCACCATTAGCAATTAAGACTACCTTTTTGTCTTGGCTAAGGATCTTTTGGATTAATTCTATTAATTTTACCGGGTCAAATGGTTTATGGATGCAGGCATAAGCCCCTTTAGCCAGTGCTTCCTCAATTAAATCTTCCATTGCAAATCCGGTCATCATAATCACCCTTACTTCTGGGTTAATCTCTTTGATTTGAATAAATGTCTCTACTCCATTTATCCCCGGTAATCGAATATCCATCAGGATAAGGTCATAAGGAGTCTTTTTTATTTCCTCCAAAGCTTGATACCCATCTAACACTGGTGTAACCTGGTATCCTTCTTGTTTGAGGATAATCCCTAATATACCGGCTAAGTCTTTTTCATCATCAACAATTAATATTTTAGCCATTTCCTAAATCCTTTCATTTATAAATATACTCAGAAAAAATATACCCAGAAAATACTGGCTTTTAGTCACTAAGTTTATTGCTCTTTTATAAAGAGTATCATATGTTTTTTTATTGTCAACTATTTGTTAATAATTATCTAGATTTATCCAGTATCCAGTTATCCAGCAAAAATTGTTAAAAAGTAATTTACAAAAAGAAAAATATATGTTATTTATACAAATAAAATAGAAATAGAGAAAATTAGCTATGCCTAAAATTTATGTTTATTTTGGTATTGTAATTCTCTTTTACAGCAATGAACATGAACCTGTTCATGTTCATGGTAAATATCAAGGAAAGGAATCCAAGGCAGAGATTATGATTGATAATGGGAAGGTTGTAAAAATTGTAATAAAATCTGTAAAAGGGCGAGAGCCATTACCACCAAAAATCTTAAAGGACTTTGAAGATTTTGTTAATGTCTATACCGACAAAATAGTTCAGAAATGGATAGATTACTTTGTGTTACATAAGGAAGTTTTATGTGAAAGCATTGAGAAGAGGGTAATATGATTACAGAAGGGCAAGTTATCACAATTAAAAAGGCTGAATATTTGGGTGGATATAAAGTTACTTTATTGTTCAATGATAATACAGAACAATCTATTGATTTTTATCCCTTATTAGCTAATTCTTTAAATCCATTAATAAGAAAATACTTGGATCTCAATGAGTTTAAAAAATTTAAATTGGACCTTGGCGATATAGAATGGAATGATTATGATCTTTGTTTTCCAATAGCTGACTTGTATGAAAATAATATTAAACCATAACAAGTTGTTACAGCGGACGGCGGCAAAGCCGCCGCTGAACTCAAGCGTTAGACGGTTTAGAATAATACATGAAATAAGAGGCTATCAATGGAAGCTTATCGAATTGAAAAAAGAGTTGCGATAAACGGTGTATTACATCTCAATGCTCTCCCGTTTCGAGAGGGAGAATTGGTTGAGGTCATCATCCTGGGTTGGAAGGAAGAAGTGTGCAAATCCGTTCCTTTATCCTTGCGTGGTAAAGTAATCAAGTATATTGACCCTACAGAACCCGTAGCCCAAGATGATTGGGAGTTACGGCAATGATACTGATGGACACTCACATTATTTATATTACTTTAAAAAAACTTTTTTGATAAGGAAGAAATAATGACTTTATGTCAATGCCGAGAAAGAGAAAAAGAGGAAAAATTCCAGGAGATCTTGTTGAGGTATAAAGGTCAAAGAGAAGGACTCATTCCGATTTTACAAAGAGTCCAAAGCTTAGATGGTTATCTTTCTAAAGAGGCGATGGAAAGAATAGCTGATGAATTAAAGATCCTTCCGGCTGAAGTTTATGGAGTAGTAACCTTTTATACTCAATTTAAACTTAGTCCGGTAGGTAAAAATATCATCAATGTCTGCCATGGAACAGCTTGCCATGTGGGAGGAGCCAGAGAGATTACCGAGACTATTGCCAGAGCATTAGAGATTAAAAAAGGGGAGACGACTAAAGATTTGAAGTTTACTCTTCAAAACGTCTGTTGTCTTGGTTGTTGTGCTTTAGCTCCAGTCTTAACGATTAATGACCAAGCTTATGGAAGATTAACGGCCGAGGAAATCTTGCCAATTCTTAAGACTTATGCTTAAGTTTTTTTTGCAATCACAATTTATTTGGGTATAGAAGGATTAAGATGGAAAAATTAAAGAGCATTAAAGAATTAAGGGATTATAGAGATAAGCTCAAAGAAAGAAGAGAGAGAGATAAAAATAAGATCTTAGTAACTTTATGTGGAGGGACAGCTTGCCGCTCTTATGGATGTATGCAGGTAGTAGCAGCCTTTGAAGAAGAGGTAAAAAAACAAGGCTTAGCCGAAAAGGTAGCGGTTAAGGTTACTGGTTGCCATGGCTTTTGCGAAAAAGGAACCTTAGTGGTTATTCATCCCAAGGGAGTTTTTTATCAACGAGTAAAAAAAGAAGATGTTTCAGAGATTATCCAAAGATCGGTTAAAGAAGACGAGATTATAGATCGACTTCTTTATCAAGACCCCCTAACTAAAAAAAAGATTATCTTAGAAAAAGATGTCCCTTTTTATAAGCATCAACAAAGAATTATCTTCGGGATGAACGGTGAAGTTGACCCTACTAATATTGATGATTATCTATCCTCAGGAGGATACAAGGCTTTAGAAAGAGTTCTTACTTCTATGAAACCAGAAGAGGTAATAGAAGAAATCACTAAATCAGGACTGCGAGGAAGAGGTGGAGGTGGCTTTCCCACTGGAATGAAATGGAGCTTTACTAAGAAAGCACCTGAAGAGTTTAAATATGTTATTTGTAATGCCGATGAAGGCGATCCAGGAGCTTATATGGACCGAAGTTTACTGGAAGGAAATCCTCACTCTATCTTAGAAGGTATGCTGATAGGAGCTTATGCCATTGGTAGTCAAGAAGGTTACATCTATGTTCGAGCAGAATATCCTTTAGCTGTTCAAAATGTAGGTCTAGCTATTTTAAGAGCCAAGGAAAAAGGACTTTTAGGGGAAGATATCTTAGGGAGCGGGTTTAATTTTGCCCTTCAGATTAAAGAAGGGGCAGGAGCTTTTGTTTGCGGAGAAGAGACTGCTTTAATTGCCTCCCTTGAAGGCAAAAGAGGTATGCCCAGAATTCGACCACCTTTTCCAGCTCTTTCTGGTTTGTGGGAAAAACCTACCAATATCAATAATGTCGAGACCTGGGCTAATGTGCCTTTAATAATTAATCGAGGGGTGGATTGGTATGCCAGCATTGGAACTGAGAAGAGTAAAGGAACAAAAATCTTTTCTTTAGTCGGCAAGATTAATAATACTGGCTTGATAGAAGTACCGATGGGGTTAACCTTAAGAGAGATCGTCTTTAATATCGGAGGAGGAATTAAAGAAGGTCGAAAATTTAAAGCTGTCCAGTTAGGTGGTCCTTCCGGGGGGTGTCTTCCCGAAAGTTTAATTGATACTCCCGTCGATTATGATTCTATTACGGCTACCGGAGCAATTATGGGTTCTGGCGGCTTGGTAGTGATGGATGAAACTACTTGCATGGTAGATATCGCTAAGTTTTTCTTAAATTTTACCCAAGATGAATCTTGCGGCAAGTGTACTTTTTGTCGAGTGGGCACCAGACGAATGTTAGAGGTGTTAGACCGAATTACTGAAGGAGAGGGCAAAGAAGGGGATATAGAGTCTTTAGAAGAGTTAGCTTTAAGAATAAAAACCACCTCTTTATGTGGCTTAGGGCAAACCGCTCCTAATCCTGTTTTAACTACCCTTAAGTATTTTAAAGATGAATACCAAGCTCACATTAAAGAAAAAAGATGTCCGGCTCGTGCTTGTAAGGCTTTGCTTAAATTTGAAGTTATGGTAGAACTTTGCAAAAAATGTGGAAAATGCGCTAAGGTTTGTCCTACCCAGGCTATAAAATGGGAGAAAAAACAAGTAGCTTGGATAGATAAGAACAAATGTATTAAGTGTAAGAGTTGTTTTACGGCTTGTAAATTTGCGGCTATAGAATAAAGAGAATAAAGATTTAGGAAGTAAAGAATGGTCAAGATAAATTTAGATGGAAAAGATATTCAAGTCCAAGAGGAAGCTACTATTTTAGCAGTAGCCAAAGAGAATCAAATTGATATTCCTACTCTCTGTTATGAAAAAAGGCTTGATCCCTTTGGTTCTTGTTGGCTTTGTGTCGTGGAAGTAGAAGGGGTTAAAAATTTAGTTCCTTCTTGTGCTACTAAGGTACGAGAAGGTATGATCATCAGAACTAAAACATCTAATATTAATCAGGCTCGAAGATTATGCTTAGAACTTTTACTTTCTGACCATTATGGCGATTGCTTACCTCCGTGCCAAAGCACTTGTCCAGCCGAAATAGATATTAAGAGATATTTATCTTTAGCCAGAGAAGGAAACTATCAAGAAGCCATTAAGGTGATCAAGGAAAATAATCCTCTGCCCTTGGTTTGTGGTCGAGTTTGCGTGAGGCCATGCGAAGAAGCTTGTCGTCGAAAGGTGGTCGATGAACCAGTAGCGATAGATTTTGTAAAGAGATTTATAGCTGACTATGATCATCAAAATGGTTCTCTGGGGCCAGAAGTTAAAGAAAGTTCTGGTCAAAGAGTAGCTTTAATTGGTGGAGGACCGGCTTCTTTATCCGCCGCTTATTATTTATCTCTGAATGGCCACAGTTGTACTGTTTACGAAGCCCTGCCTAAACTTGGAGGAATGCTTCGTTATGGTATTCCAGAATATAGATTACCTAAGAAGATATTAGATGATGAGATTAAGAAGATTACTGATTTAGGAGTGAAGGTTAAGACCAACCTGGCTTTAGGATTTAATTTCACTTTAGAAGACCTAAAAAGGGAGTACCAAGCCATATTTATTGGTTTAGGTTCTCATGGTGATTATAAGTTAGAAATAGAAGGAGAAGAGTTAGCTGGGGTTTTATTTGGCGTGACATTTTTACGTGATCTTGGTCTTGGAAAAGAAGTTAAATTAAGAGGGAGAGTAGCGGTAATTGGTGGGGGTAATACCGCCATTGATGCTGCTCGTAGCGCTCTTCGCTTGGGAGCTACGGAGGTTATTATTATTTATCGAAGAACAGAAAAAGAGATGCCAGCTAATGAGATAGAAATTAAAGAAGCAAAACATGAAGGAGTAAAGTTTCACTTCTTATCAGCGCCAGTAAAAGCAATAGGAGAAGATGGAAAGGTAGTGGCTTTAGAGTGTCTAAAGATGGAATTAGGAGAGTTAGATAAAAGTGGCCGCAGAAGGCCGGTGCCTATTCTTAATTCTGAATTTATCATCAAGCTGGACTTTATTATTGCCGCTGTTGGTCAATTTCCTCAAGTAGAGGTCTTAAAAAGAGAAGGAATTGAAATTAGCAAGAGAGGAACAGTGGCAGTCAAGGGGTCTTATTTGACTAATTCAAAAGGAGTGTTTGCTGGTGGAGATGTAGTTACCGGAGCAGCTACGGTGATAGAAGCTATTGCTTCTGGGAAAAAGGCAGCTATCTCTATAGATAGATACTTAAAGAAAGAAGAACTTAGTGACTTTAAGCTGCTTTTTACCGTAAGTAAAGGAAGATTAGAAGAGATAGACAAGAGTGAATATGAAGAGATAGAAAGAAAGGCGAGAGTAAAAATGCCTGAATTAGATCTATCCTTGAGGCTTTCTAATTTTAAAGAGGTAGAGTTAGGTTTAAGCGAAGAAGAAGCAAAAAAAGAAGCTTCTCGTTGTTTAGAGTGTGGATGTAAGGTAGTAGAAGAATGTAGTTTAAGAAAGTATGGCTTAGAATATGAGGCTGATCTAGAAAAGTTTAAGACAGGAGCAAAACACAAGTATCTTTTAGATGCATCTCACCCTAAGATTACCCGTGATCCAAACAAATGTATTCGTTGTGGCCAGTGTGTTCGTATTTGCCTAGAAATAAAGAAGATTGGAGCTCTAAGTTTTACTAAACGAGGATTTGAAACCATTGTGGAGCCACCATTTGAGCTTAATTTAGCTTCTACCAATTGTGATGGTTGTGGAGAATGCGTGATCTCTTGTCCTACTGGGGCTTTATTTAGCCAGGAATTTCCTAAAAAGAAAGATATGGAGTAAAGCATGGAAAAATTATCTTATCTGGTTATCTTTATTACTACCCCTACCTATGAAGAAGCAAAAGATATTGCCCATCGATTACTAAACGAAAAGAAAGTAGCTTGCGTTAATATTGTCTCTGGAGTCTTTTCATTATTTTGGTGGCAGGGGAAGATCGACTCTTCCAAAGAAGCTCTCTTGGTCATAAAGACCCAAGAGAAGTTTTTAGAGGAGATTATAAAATTAGTCAAAGGGATTCATAGTTATAAAGTTCCAGAGATAATTGCCTTACCTATCATAGGAGGAAATCAAGAATACCTAAAGTGGATAAGTGAAAGCACTAATGAGAATCCTTAATTTCTTTCTTCCTCTTTCCTCAAGTTTAATGTTATTTTCTGGTAACTGCTACTTGACAGTTAGACATTGATAAAACATTAACAAAGATGAGAGAAAGATTATTAATCCTACCTGTTTATAATGAAGAAGATACCGTTGCAGAAGTATTAAGTAAGTTATCTTTAGTTCAAGATATGAATATCTTAGTAGTTAATGATGGTTCTACCGATGATACCGCTAAGATATTAGATAAAGCTAAGATAAATTTTAAGATAAATTTTTTAATTAATCATTCTCAAAATCAAGGTTATGGCAAATCTCTAATTGATGGATTTTTATTTGCCATAGAGAATAATTATAAGTATTTAGTAACTATGGACTGTGATGGTCAACACGAACCAGCTTATCTTTCTAGTTTCTTTCAAGAATTAGAGAGCTTTGATATCGTTTCAGGAAGTAGATACTTACCTAATTCTCCTTATGTTTCCAAGCCTCCGCCAGATAGGTTGAAGATAAATAAGGCCATTACTCAAATAATATGTCAACATACTAAGTATCACCTGACCGATTCATTTTGTGGATTTAAAGGTTATAGGATAGAAAGTCTTAAGAAGCTGAGCTTGACCGAGTATGGCTATGGCTTTCCTCTTCAACTATGGATCCAAGCTTCTTTCTTGGGACTTACGGTAAAAGAGGTTCCGGTACCTTTAGTCTATAAGTCATTGGATAGAAACTTTAAAGGAGCTTTTTCTTCCTCTCGAGAGAGGTTGAAATACTATTTGGAGGTCATAAAAAAAGAACATGATCGATGTCTTAGCTATCGGAGCCCATCCTGATGATGTCGAATTAGGCATGGGGGCAACTATCGCCAAATTAGTCAGATTAGGCTTTAAAGCAGCCATTCTTGATCTAACCGACGGCGAGCCAACGCCTTATGGATCTAAAGAATTGCGCCTCAAAGAGAGCTTGGAAAGCGCTAAGATTTTAAAGGTAGAAAGATCTATTCTTTCGCTTCCCAATAGATATCTCCTTGATACTATTGAAAATAGAAAAGAAATAGCTGGCCAAATTAGAAAGATCAGACCAAAGATTGTTTTTGCTCATTATTGGGTAGATCGACATCCAGACCATATTGCAGCTTCTCAATTAAGTGAAGCCGCAGTTTTTTATAGTAAATTAACTAAATCCGATCTTCCTGGCCAACCTTTAGAGATAGAAAAGATATACTACTTTTATCCTTTTCATCTTCGCTTAAGCATTAAACCCTCATTTATTATGGATGTCAGTGAAGATTTTTCAAAAAAGATAGAATCTTTAAAA
The DNA here is from genome assembly GCA_018830565.1 of bacterium. Lineage (NCBI taxonomy): Bacteria > bacterium. The sequence continues at coordinate 12,268 of JAHJRX010000029.1, forward strand.
GCCTATCAGTCTCAGTTTATTGATAATCAGTTTATTGATAATCAGTTTATTGATAATCAGTTTATTGATAATGAGAAGAATTCTCCTATCTTTGATTATTTAAGGAAACAAAGTGAATATTTAGGTAGTTTAATTAAGAGGAGCTTTGGTGAGGCCTTTATAAGCAAAGAAACCGTAGGTATAAGTAGTATATTTGACTTAATTTAGATGAAATATTCTATCCCTTTGAAGAATAAAGAGTTTATCCTTGTTCCTTCCTTGGGCAAACTGGCAGAAATAGCTGAAGCTAATCAAGCCAGGCTTAAAGATCTCGAGATTAAAGGATTACCTTTCTCCAGACTTCGAGACGATCTCAGAAGAGAGGTGATAGAGAAAGATAGATCTGCAAATAATAAAGAGGTTATTGTTGGCACCGGTCATCAACCTATTTTATACCATCCGGGAATATTTTTTAAGGAAATGGTAATTAATGCTCTTTTAGAGAAGCATGGTTATTTAGGAATAAATTTAGTCATTGATACTGATGCTTTTAACCATCATCAAGCTACCTTTTGGCCAGACTTTCAAGAGAAAAGATTATCTTGGGAGGAGATGAGATTTCCCCAAGTTAAGAAAGATCTGGCTTTTGAAGAGATGCCCTTACCCCACCAAGAGGAGCTTAAGCAGTGGTTTAGTCAGCTAAAAGAGAAATGTTCAAAAATATTCCCTAAAGAAAACTTACTAACTTTAAGTCTTTACGAAGAAGATACTTATCGAGCTTCTTTAGCTTCCCATAACTTAGGTCAATTAGTAACTTTTTCTAAAAGAAAATTTGAAGAGAGGTTAAATTTTAAACATCAAGAGGTGTTTTTATCTTCTTTAAGTGAAACTTTAACTTTTGCTTATTTCTTTGCCTTGATCTTATCCTTAGGGAGAGAATTTGGACTTACTTATAATAAATTATTAGAAAATTACCGCCAAGAAAAAAAGATCAGCCACCGGCTCACTCCTTTCCCTAATTTAAAAATTTCTTCTGATCTTATTGAATTACCTTTTTGGATCTGGAGGGTTAAGGAGCCAAGATCTTCTTTATTCTTAAAATTTCATGGCCAAAAGGCTTTTCTTGGCACTCTAAATAAGGAAATTTTAGAGATTAATTATACTTTCCTTAAACTTAAGAAGATCGAATCTCTGGTTAAGATAAATAGAGAGCTTAAAGATAAGGGCTATAAACTCCGACCTAAAGCTTTAATGATTACCTTATTTATGCGATTGTTTTTCTGTGATCTTTGGATTCACGGGGTGGGGGGAGCAGGATATGAAGAGATAAATGACAGACTAAGTGAGGAGATTTTTTCTGTTTCCCTTCCTCCATATGGAGTAGCTAGTGCCACTTTATATTTAAATTTCAATCTTCCTTTGGTTACTAACCAAGAAGTTAAGGAATTACAAGATAACTTGAGAAAAATGAAGTTCAATTCCCAAGAATTTGTAGATTTATCTATAGCCGGAGTAAAGAGGTTAGTTAAGGAGAAAGAAAGCTTGCTTAATAACCTTGATCAGGTCAAGGAAAAAAAGAAAAGAACTCATTTATACCAAAAACTTTCTCTAATTAATGAGGAATTACGAAGCTTAATAGCCTCTCAGATTAAAGATTTAGAAGGGACTATCATGATCAAAGAGAGATTATTAAAAGATAAGCTGATGGCTGAAAATCGAAGATTTCCTTTCTTTCTAGTTCCTTTGGAAGAATTAAGGTCTCTTTATCGCGGCTTATTTTAAAGAGAAGTTATTTTGTTTGGAATTAAATTAATTTGCTCTAGGTCAAATTTTTATTAACAGGTGTTATAAACTTATAAAAATGAAAGTAGATCAGGTTTTTGAGACACTAGAATTGATAGAAAAATTCAGGGATATTCTTAGGCAAAAAGCACCTCTTCATAAGTTTAACCCAGAAGAAAAAGAAGAAGTGAAGCAGCTTCTTCAAAAAGCCAAGGAAACATTAGGTAAATTAGAGGAATCTATATGAACCTAATTAGAACAAGGGAGGAATGTTACCTAAACCTGAATCCTCTTCAGACCGGGGGAAGAACGAATGCCGCTGTAAGGCTCACTGCCACAAGCTTTATTGACGGATATTCGGTTTGTGATTACTGTAAAGGTGTTCTTCATCTGATTGAAAAACCCCCTATCTGTCAGTTAACTAAAGATCTGGCTGATTTTCTTGGCATGGATGAGGCAAGATTAACTAATGGCGCTCGTGAGGGAAAGTTTGCCGTGATCCATGCATTACTCTCCCCAGGAGAGGTGATTGTCGTTGACTCCAATCGACACTATAGCACTTATGTAGCCGCAGAGCGAGCTGGTGTCAGGGTTTATGAAGTAAGAAATACCGACTATCCTGAATATGAGATCAGACCAGAGGTATACCGGGAAACCTTTGAACAAGTCTTAAAAGAAACAGGAAAGCCACCAAAACTCGCTTTGCTTACCCATGTGGATGGAGAGTATGGTAATTTAGTTAACGCCTACGAGGTAGGTAAAATATGTCAGGAGTACCAGGTGCCATTTCTTCTTAACTCGGCTTATACTGCTGGTAGAATGGAGGTTAAAGGAAAAGAACTCTTAGCTGACTTTGTGGTTACTTCCTGCCATAAGGGATTTGGTATCCCGGGGACGATTGGCGTTTTAGCTACTACTGAAAAGTGGATCGATAGACTATTTAGAAAGTCTATCAAATATCCTAAGAAAGATATTGAACTTTTGGGTTGTACTGCCCGTTCAGAAGCTAGTGCTTGCTTGATCACTGCCTTCCCTTATGTCAAGGAGAGAGTCAAGCATTGGGAGGAAGAGGTGAAAAAAGCCCGTTGGCTGGTAGAAAGAATGGAGTCCTTGGGAGAGATTGAGCAGCTTGGGGTAAGACCTAAAGAACATGATTTAATTAGGCTAAAGACTCCTCTCTTTAGTAAGATGGCTGAAAAAGAGCGCAAAAAAGGCTATTTTATTTATTATGAGTTAGAAAAGAGAGGAATAACTGGAATAAAACCAGGTCAAACTAATTGGTTTAAGCTCTCTACTTATGGGCTTACTTGGGAACAAGTTGAATACCTTTATTCTGCCTTTAGTGAGATAGCAAGAAAAGCTTAAGGTAACCAGACAATAAAAGACTCTTTCTGGTAAGGGGTAACTAAATTAGGAATGGAGAAATTAAGATGAAACTTTTAGAAATAGAAAATTTGTTTGTTGAGATTAATGGAAAAAAAGTGCTGAATGGGGTTAATCTGAATATTGAAGAAGGGGAAGTCCATATATTGATGGGTCCCAATGGTTCTGGAAAAAGCAGTTTAATTATGAGCCTTTTGGGCTATCCCCATTATAAGATAGTAAAAGGAAAGCTCAAATTGGCTGGAGAAGAATTAAACCTTAAACCAATTTACGAAAGGGTAAAATTAGGTCTGGCTATCTCTTTCCAATCACCACCTGAGATAAGGGGGGTGAAACTGAGGGATTTAATCAGGTTATCAGCCGGTGAGCCTGTCTGGAAAGGAGGTAAAGAAGAAGTAGCTACTTCATTCCTCCAAAAGGTTGGTCTTCCCCCAGAACTATTTTGCCAGCGGGATGTAAATGTAGGTTTTTCAGGAGGGGAGCGGAAGCGATCAGAATTAGCCCAGGTTTTTGCCCAAAAGCCAAAATTAATGGTCTTAGATGAGGTAGATTCGGGTGTAGATATTGATTCTCTTAAGATGATTGGTAGAGATTTAAGTGAATATATTCAAGAAAATCATTGTGCCTGTCTGGTTGTCACTCATTATAGGCATATCCTCTCTTATCTAAAGCCTGATTTTGCCCATATAATGTGTGGTGGGGTAATTGTAAAAAGCGGTGAACCATTTGAGATGTTTACCCGGCTTGAGGAAAGAGGTTATTGCGAGTATTTAGGGTTATGTCCACCAGGAATAAAAGATAAGATAGAGAAGGAGATAATGGAGAAGAAGGTAATAGAAAAGGAGATAATAGAAAAGGAGATGAAGAGATGAACTGGAAAGAGGAGTTAGATAAAAAGGCAGAAGACGCTAAGGATAAGCCAGCAACACTTGGTTCTGATGTAAATATGGAGCGGTTTAAAGAGGTAACGAGAAAGATTCCAGTTATATCCTCGCTTACCCAGCTATCGTCAGATGTTGCGGCTAAAGCTAATATTGTTGGTCTATCCCCCGATGAGAATAAACGTTCGGGAACATTTTTTCAACAGGACCACTCAGTTATTCTTACCTGCCAGAAAAAGGAGATAGAAGGATTAGAGATAGAGAGTACCCCCCAAGCTCTTAAGCGTTATGACTGGCTTCAGGAATATTATTGGAAGACTGTAGCGGTGGATGCCGATAAATACACCGCCCAAGTAAGAACCCATCAGCAAGGTGGCTACTTTATTCGAACCAAACCTGGCGTTAAATTAACCCTTCCTGTCCAAGCCTGCTTGTTTATTGGTACGCAGAACTTGCTTCAGCCTGTACATAATATTATTATCGCTGAAGAAAACTCAGAACTTTCTATTATTGCTGGTTGCACCACTCATCCTCTGGTTTCCTCTGGAATGCATATTGGTATCTCTGAATTTTACGTCAAGAAAGGAGCCACCATCACCTTTACCATGATCCATAGCTGGGCAGAAGATGTGGATGTAAGACCAAGAACAGGTGCTATCATCGAAGCTGGAGGAACATTTATTTCTAACTATATCTGTCTTAAGCCAGTCAAAAGCTTACAGATGTACCCCAATGCGTTTTGTGTTGGTGAAAACGCTCGGGCCAGGTATCATACTCTACTCTATGGCCAGAAAAACTCCTTAATTGACATGGGAGCAAGGGTTATCCTTTCTGCAAAAGGCTCTCGAGCTGAGATTACTACCAGAATTGTGGCTAAAGAGGAAAGCCAGATAACTAGTAGAGGTCACCTGATAGGAGAAAAGGCTGAGACTAAAGCCCACCTTGATTGCCGGGGTCTTCTCTTGAGCAATAAGGCCATCATTAATGCTATTCCAGAGCTTTCTGCAAGATGCGAGGGGTGTGAGTTATCTCATGAGGCAGCTATTGGAAAGATTGAAGAAGCTCAACTTTGTTACTTGATGAGTCGAGGTCTAACAGAAGACGAAGCTACCTCCTTGATTGTAAGAGGATTTTTAGACCCAGAAATTCCAGACTTACCTGACCACCTAAGACAAGACTTAAAAAGAACAATAGAATTAACCTCTGAGAAGGCAAGGTGAATATATTTCTGAACTTTTATTGCTATCTGCCAAGCCAGATAGTAATAAAAAGGTTTTGGGTTAGGTAAATGATTAACCGGTAAGAACAAAGGAACAAAAAAATTATCCATTAAGTAGGAAGAACTGATAAGACATTCTTGTAATTTACATTAGCTTGAGCAGACATAGAAGTACCAGCATTTACAAGAATCTCATTTCTCATCAAGATCATTTTTTCATAAGCCATATCGGCATCTCTTATTAGTGATTCAGAACGAGCGTGAGTGTAATGAGCTACCTGAATTGCCTTAATGTGATTTTCTAAGTTATTTTGTTGAGCTCCAATCACTCCTCTTCCTTCAGATAACTTATTGATAGCCTCACTAAGTTTGGAAATACCTTCTTCGCTAAGGGCTGAGGAACTGACATCTATGGAATCTAGATAATCTAAAGCTATTTTCTTAGCATTAACTAAATTAATCTTGAAAGTATTATTTTTATGTGCTCCGGTATGTAATTGAAGTTCTTTGTCTTCATTTGGATTAATTTCATTAGACAATAAAGACATGGTATTAAAATTAATACTTTCTGTAGCTCCAATAATGGCTTCCTTGATCTGATCAATCTCTTGTTGAATAGCCTCCCGACAGCCAGAATCATAGACACCATTACTTCCTTGAATAGTTAAAACACGAATACGTTGCATCATACCGTGAAGAGCGTCAGCAATACCATCTGAAGTTTGAAGGAGGGAAATACCATCTAAGGAGTTTTGAAGAGCTTGAGTATATCCATTAACTTGAGTCCGTAACTTTTCCGAGACAGCAAGACCTGAGGGGTCATCGGCTGCTTTATTAATACGGTAGCCTAAAGATAACTTTTCCAGAACCTTTTCTTGTTCTTTTACCCAATTATTGTTTAACCTATAAGCCCTAAGGGAGGGTTCATAAAAATGAACTTGCATTATCTATTCCTTACTATTCTTATTACCTAAGAATAATATTAAGAATAATATAAAAGTACCTACTGTATCTTACTTACAATAGGTACTTCCCCCTCCCATTAAAACCTATAATATTATATTATAAAGATATTATAAACTTAATTTTATTATTACACATAAAGTTTTATTTGTCAACTATTTTTTTGATGTTTGTAACAGCAAAATGAAAATGTCCTGTTTTCCGTTAAATAGAAATGTCCTATTTTGTATTAGATAAAAATGATCTTTTATATGGGTTTATTTTAAACTTCCTCCAAGGGTGATCCAATGGAAGAATATGCACCTTTCTTA